>DASPRG010000140.1:0-5756 GCA_035624555.1 Thermodesulfovibrionales bacterium | reverse complement strand
AATCAACCCCCCAACAAGTGCGCCGGCAAGACCGCCGAGTATTGCAGTTTCTGTCTTAGCTCCTTTCCCTCCCAACAGTGCTCCAGCTACTGCCCCGGTTGCTCCTCCTACCGCTGCACCCGTTGCTGCACCTTTGTGTTCCTCTGGGATTGATGCACAGCCAAAAAGAGTAAAAAGAAATGAAAGGATCACGATAACTGAGATTACTTTAGTCTTCATACTACCTACACCTCCATTTAATTTTTAAAAGTATATAAAATATTCTTAAAAATATGCAATCATGATACCTTTAATCTTGACCTTTTCTGTAGCCGTGTGTAATTATAAACACGAAGTTTCGGAAGTTTTTGTTGGGTGTAACCGCAAAGACTTTGACATTGCGGTTTTTTTGTGACCCAGTTCCGTAATTTTCAAATTTTTTAGCAAGGAGGTGTAGTAGCACAATGAAGGGAGTAGTCAAATGGTTTAATGAGTCCAAGGGTTTTGGATTCATTACCAGAGAAGACGGCGTAGATGTCTTTGTTCACTATACTGATATTCAGGACGATGGCTTTAAGACATTGTCAGAGGGCCAGTCAGTGAGCTTTGATGTTGCTGATGGACCTAAAGGCCCAAAGGCAATAAATGTCGAAAAGATCTGAGCCAATGAAAGCAGGTCCCGATGAATCGACCTGCTTATATATAGCATTATATCTGTTTCCCCCCTTTCCCCCCTCGGTTGAAAGATAGATGGATGATCAATCTTTAATCACGATAGGTTTTTCTTCACACAGGATTGAGGTTATACCCTATGCAAAGCGGCTTATGGAAAACCATGATGTAATCACCAATTGAAGAAGTCCCAAATCCATAAGGCTCTGGAGATAATTCAGGAGTACCTAAAAAAATTGCCTTAGCTTTAGGATTTTAAATGCCTGGAAGCCCTATTTTTAAGCGCTTTTTAAAGATAATACTTTTACTTCTTGCTCAATGCGTCTATCCAACTTATCTTTTTGTACTTCAAGGTTGTTACCATCTCAGAAAATGCTATTAGACCTATTGAACCTGCAGACATGATTCTCTGTCAGGTCTTAAGTCGTGTAGCATAAATGCTGATACTTCTATCTCCTCCTCCTTAAGAATTCCCTTGGCTTTCCTGCACCTTTTGGTGGGCCGACAAGGCCGTCGTCTTCCATCAATTCCATTATCTTTGCTGCCCTGTTATATCCTATCTTGAGCCGTCGCTGGATCGAAGATATGGATACTTCTCCGATTGCTTCACCGAACTCAACCGCCTTCAGATAAAGCTCATCCCTTTCTCCTGACATCTCATCTTCATCCCTCTCGATTGCCTGTATCTCTTCGAGTATTGTGTAATCAGGTTTCCCCTGAGACTTTACAAATTCACTAACAGCCTTAATCTCCTCCTCTGTGATAAGGGCGCCATGCACTCTGATGATCCTTGCCCCTGGAAACATGAGGAGCATATCACCTTTTCCGAGGAGCTGCTCAGCACCCTGAGAATCGAGGATCGTCCTTGAATCTATTTTTGAAGACACCTGGAAAGAGATACGTGTCGGAAAGTTTGCCTTTATTATTCCTGTAATTACATCAACAGATGGCCTCTGTGTTGCAAGGATGAGGTGAATGCCTGCTGCCCTTCCCATCTGGGCAAGCCTGGCTATAGAGTCCTCTATCTCATTTGCCACTGTGAACATCAAGTCAGCAAGCTCGTCAATAAAAATAACAACATAAGGCATTTGCTCTTCAATCCCTGCCTGGTTGTTGTAATTCTCAATATTCCTTGCTGCCTTTTCTGCAAGCACTCTGTATCTCCGCTCCATCTCGAGCACAATTTTCTTGAGCGCCTCTGCTGCCTCTTTCGGGTTTGTTATGACAGGCGAGATGAGATGAGGTATTTCTTCGTATGCTGAGAGTTCAAGCAGTTTTGGGTCTATCATTAACATCTTCACCTCTGCCGGTGTTGCCTTATAAAGCATGCTTATAACCATCGAATTTATTGATACGCTTTTGCCTGAGCCTGTCGCACCTGCAACAAGGAGGTGTGGCATCTTTGATAAATCAGCTATAACAGATCTTCCAAAGATATCCTTACCAAGGCCGAGGGTTAGTTTTGAGTTGCTCTTTTTAAAGCTCTCTGAAGAGAGGATCTCCCGTAAAGATACTGTTTCCCTCTGACTGTTTGGAACCTCTATGCCGATGGTAGCCTTACCTGCAATCGGAGAAACCCTGACGCTCTGTGCCTTAAGAGCGAGGGCGAGGTCATCAGAGAGGGAGACGACCCTGTTTATCTTGACGCCTGGCGCAGGCTCGAACTCAAACATTGTGACAATCGGCCCTGGATGTACCTGGGTGATCTTGCCTTCAACATCAAAGTCCTGGAGTTTTTTCTCGATCAGCATTGAATTTTCCAGGAGCTCCTCTTTTGATGGCCTGTTTGATGTTGAGTCATAGAGGTGGAGAAGCTCTAAAGAAGGAAGCCCATAGCCACCAATCTTTCTTGGTCTGATAGGCTCAGGTTGAGGGAGGCTTGGTTCTTTCTTCCCGGAGATTTTTTCCTCTATCATTTCTTCTAAATTTACATCCTCAATAGTCTGATCTCTTGTGACTTCCTTTTTTCTTTTCTGTAAGGCGAGGGAGGTCAAAGATACCGGGCTCAAGAGAATGATGGAAGAAAGAAATGCAGAGAGTGAAAAGATGTAGGCTCCGGGAAGGGAAAGGAAATGGTTAGCCATAAGAGCTATCTCTTTCCCCATAAGCCCACCAATACCGTCAGGATATTTTTCTATAGCAATATGAAAGGTAAAAGAAAGGAGTGATAATAATAAGGAAGAAGATAGTATAAACAGAATCCCCCCGAAGAGATAGATTTTATGCCCCTCTTTTCCAAGGAGACGCTTAATGCCAAAGGCAATGATAAAAAGAGGGATAAGAAAAGCAGCAAACCCCAGGAGGATGATCAACCAGCCTGAAACATATGCTCCTACTGTCCCGCCGAGATTTCGTATTGCTTCAGGGGGTTCTGTAGATCTGAAAAAGGGGACAGGGTCTGTTATAGAATGTGAGATAAGACTCAGAGAGAGGTAAATACTTCCCAGAGCAGAAAGGACACCCACAATCTCTTCTTTTATCCTTTTTATCCTCTCAACCATATACCCGCTATTATAACAACAGCCAATATGAACCTGTAATAAACGAAGATATTCAAAGGATACTTCTTCAGAAAAGCGATGAGAAATTTAATAGCAAGGAGACCTGTGATAGAAGAGGTGATCAGCCCTACGCCAAAGAGTTGAAAGTCGTAGGTCCCCTGGCTTGTTAAGAACTTTTTCAGATGAAGGAGAGTTGCACCTGCAATAATAGGGGTTGAGATGAGGAAAGAAAATCGTGCTGATGCTTCCCTTTTAAGACCTTTAAAAAGACCTGCTGAGATAGTAATGCCGGAGCGCGACACGCCTGGAATAAGGGCAGTTGCCTGTGCGACACCGATCGTTAAGGCATCCAGGTAATCAACTTTCTCCATATCTTTATATTTCCCTGTCTTCTCAGCAGCTAACATAATAAAGCCCACTGCTACAAGCATCACGCTGATTACAAAGGGTTCTCTAAGGCTTTTTTCTACTATGTCGTTCAGAAAAAAACCTGCAATACCAGCAGGTATCGAAGCAAAAATAATTATGGTAAGGAGTTTCTGTTTTTTTATTAAAAGCTCCACCCAGTCTTTCCAGAAGCAGAAGAGCAGGGCAATCAATGTTCCAGCATGAAGAGCAACATCAAAGGTAAGGGTATTGACATCTCCTTTCCATCCGAAGAACCAGGGTACTAATATAAGGTGAGCAGTGCTGCTTACCGGGAAGAATTCAGTAATGCCCTGAATAACTCCGAGTATTATCGCCTCAGCAATCAAGTTTTAGACCTCAAATATAATTGGCATGATCATGGGTCTTCTTTCCATGGTGTCCCTGAGGTATTTCTTCAGGGTACTTCTGAGCTTTGCCTGGAGCACTGAAGAGTCTGATATGATCTCTTTATCGAGTCCTTTTATAGTATTTGTCAGGAGCTCTTTAACGTCATTCATTACTTCCTGAGATGCATCTTCAAGAACGAAGCCTCTCGATATAATGTCGGGGCCTGAGATAATATTCCCCGTGAGTTTTTCGATCGACAAGAGGATCAGAACGATTCCGTCATGGGCGAGTCTCATCCGGTCTCTCAGAACCATCTCCTTTACATCCCCGACGCCTTTCCCATCGATAAATACCCTTCCTGAATTCACCCTACCGTTCTTCCTTGCCTCTTTATCAGACACTTCGAGTATTTCTCCATCTTCGAGAATAAAGATATTTTCTCTCGGTATGCCAAGTTTCTTTGCAAGGATAGAATGATATACAAGGTGTCTGTATTCACCATGGATGGGCATAAAGTATTTTGGTTTTATGAGGTTCAGCATGAGCTTGAGTTCTTCCTTTGAGGCATGTCCGGAAACATGGACCTCGGAGACCTTCTCGTAAAAAACATTTGCTCCACGCCTGAAAAGGTGGTTTATTATCCTTCCTATGGAGCGTTCATTGCCCGGGATCATTCTTGCTGAGAGGATCACTGTGTCCCCTTCCTTTATTTTGATATCTTTATGCTCATCAGTTGCAATCCTCGAAAGCACGCTCATTGGTTCGCCCTGACTACCAGTTGTTATGATCACAACCTTATTGTCTTCGAGTGATTTAAGGTCTTCAAGCCTGAGCCATGTATCCATTGGGATTTTGAGGTAACCGAGATCGAGGGCGATCTGTGCATTTGCAACAATGCTTTTACCGGATATTATTATCTTTCTCCCGTACTTTACTGCTACATCAATTGCCTGTTGAATCCTGTGGATGTTTGATGCAAAAGTAGCAATGATAATTCTTCCTGGTGCGTTGGCGAATATGTCCTCAAATACACGCCTTACCTCTTTCTCAGAGAATGTGAAGCCGCCTTTTTCAGAATTTGTGCTGTCAGAAAGAAAGAGGAGAGTTCCTCTTTCCCCATATTCAGTAAACTTATGGAGGTCCATCAATTGTCCATCAACGGGTGTAGGGTCAAGCTTGAAATCGCCAGTATGGACGACCAGTCCAACAGGGGTCTGTATTCCAAGTCCGACTCCATCGACGATACTGTGTGTCACCCGTATGAACTCAATGGAAAATACGCCGAGATGTATAACGCCCCTTGGTTTAACAGGGATGAGCTCAATTTTTTCGATATGATGTTCCTGGAGCTTGTTCCTGACAAGACCGAGAGTGAGGGGCGTGCCATAAACCGGGGCAGAAATTTCTTTGAGTAAAAAAGGGAGGGCTCCTATGTGGTCTTCATGCCCATGGGTAAGGACTACGCCTTTTACCTTTGCTCTGTTATCAAGAATGTAGGAAAAATCTGGGACAACAAAATCAACCCCGAGCATATCTTCTTCTGGAAACATAAGACCTGCATCAACAATAATAATGTCATTGTCATATTCAAAAACTGTCATGTTGAGGCCGATCTCCTCAACGCCACCGAGAGGAATCACAGACAGGATGTTTTCCATTAACTAATTATTATATCAAATCTAACTTCTTCTATTATATCTCTCTCGGGTCTCGTTGACAATTTTGTACAGGTGGACTTATAATTGATAAATTTGTTCAAACAAAGTCATCTTTTTGTTCAAGATTGCACAAAAGGCAACAAAAACTATCTCAAAAAGGAGTGTATATGAAATTACGATGGTTAGTAGT
>DASPRG010000115.1:0-9713 GCA_035624555.1 Thermodesulfovibrionales bacterium | reverse complement strand
TACTCAAGCCTTTCTCCATTAAGGCATAAACAATAGGTATCATACCCGCAGCATTAGAGTAAAGAGGTACACCCAACAAAACCGCGACTGGAACCGCAAAGGGATTCCGTGGCCCTGCATACTGAACAAGGAAGTCCTGTGGTACGTACCCATGTATGAATCCACCGATACCTATGGCAATCAGAATAAAAAGCCATACCCTTTTTAATATATCTTTTGTGTTGTCCTGTGCATACTGAAGCCTATCTTTGAATATCTGTTTGATTATTTCGTGGCCTTGCTCAACACGAAGTTTATAAACATATTCTTCAACCCATTTTTCAAGCCTGAGTTTACCGATAACAAATCCACCAAAAATTGCAACGAGAAGACCTGTGCTGATATAAATTGCGGTTATTTTCCAGCCAAAAAGCCCCCAGAGGAGCACGACAGCAACTTCATTCACCATAGGAGAAGAGATTAAAAATGATATTGTTACACCAAGAGGTACTCCTGCTTCAATGAAACCAATGAATAAAGGCACAGCAGAGCATGAACAAAATGGGGTGACGATTCCAAGCAAAGCTGCGGAGATATTACCTATAAATAGCTTTTTATGTGATAATATTTTCTTTGTCCTCTCAGGAGGGAAATAGCTTCTGATTATAGATACAACAAAAATTATTATTGTAAGCAGTACAAATATCTTTATTGTTTCATATACAAAGAAATCAAGCACATCAGAAAGACGTGAGCTACGATCCAGATTCATTAAATCAAAAATCAGATATGCTATAAATTGCTTTAACATTCTGATATAATATAAACATAATTTTATATGTTATGTCAAGATAAAGTGCCTTGAGGATTCTTTATCGCAGGAAATTAGAATTATTTACTATCTGAGGTCTGGCCAGGAGGAGAAATCTTGCGCAGGTCAGACTCAGGTGAGTTCTCTCCTTGAGCAGGTTCTTCTAATGTATTATCCTTATTTTCTTCAATAATCTCCTCATATTCAGGAACGACAATCCCACGTCTTACCATAATACTGTATATAAGGTTAGAACGGCTTACAACATATCTGCTTTCCCCTATGGGATTGTATTTTCTCGGATTCGGAAGGACTGCTGCCAGCCTTGCTGCTTCTTCAGAACCGAGTTCAGAGGCTGGTTTTCCATAGTAATGCCTTGATGCAGCCTCGATTCCGAATATACCCTCGCCCCACTCTACTACATTCAGGTAAATTTCGAGGATTCTCTTTTTACTTAAGACTTTTTCCATCCTCCATGTGATAATAGCTTCTCTCAGTTTCCTCAACGGATTTTTAGCAGGTGAAAGATAGAGGTTTTTTACGAGCTGCTGGGTTATAGTGCTTCCCCCGAATTTGAATTTTCCTGCTTGGATATCTTTTTCAATTGCCTTCTTTATTGCTTCATAATCAAAACCCTCGTGACTCCAGAACTTATCATCCTCACTTATCAAAACAGCTTTTATCAGGTAAGGTGATATGGAAGAACGTGGTACCCATATCTGTTTTATTCTGTATTTTTTGCCTTTTCTTTGCCATTCTTCATATCGGTATTCCATCAATGAGGTCTTTTTAGGATTTTCATTTTTGAGTTTTGATATATCAGGCATCAAGATGAGATAACCTATCGTAGCCACAGCAGAAACTATGAGAAGAAAAAGAAGAAGACGTTTCAAGGAGGACCTCTGAATTACCTATTAAGCAAGTATCTCTGTACCGATCCCACTTTCTGTGAATATCTCAAGAAGAAGACAGTGAGGGATCCTGCCGTCAATGATGTGAGTTTTTGAGACGCCGCCACCAATTGCTTTCAGGCATGCCTGAACTTTTGGAAGCATTCCTCCTGCAATGGTCCCGTCATTGATGAGTTTTTTTATCTGTTGTTTTGTCAATGTCGAGATTATTCTATCCTTTTTGTCTTTAACTCCAGGAACATCAGTTAGAAGTATAAGCTTTTCAGCCTTCAGTGCGTAGGCTATGAAAGAAGCAGCAGAATCAGCATTGATATTCAGCGTTTCACCTTCCTGGCTTATACCTATGGGAGATATGACAGGAATGAAACCCTCTTTTTCGAGGCTTACAATAATATGAGTATCAACATCCGTAACCTCTCCAACTAGGCCAAGATCAATTGTTTTGCCCTTACCTTTCTCTGAGGAAGTCTTTAATAATTTTCTTTTGGCCTTGATAAGTCCTCCATCCTTGCCACTCAACCCTACCGCCTTTCCACCATGAGCATTGATTAAGGAAACGATTTCCTTATTGATCAGGCCTCCGAGGACCATTTCGACTATGTCGATCGTCTCCTTGTCTGTCACTCGTTGTCCCTGTATAAAGGAAGGCTTTTTCCCCATCTTCTCCATAACCGAGCTTATTTTTGGTCCTCCACCATGAACAACAATAGGATGAATTCCAATGTAGTTAAGTAAGACAACATCCCGGGCAAATGCATCTTTTAACTCCTGTTTGATCTGTGCTGCACCACCATATTTGATAACAAACGTTTTCCCAAAAAAACTACGAATGTATGGTAACGCCTCTATAAGTATCTCTGCCTTTTTTATTATCTCCTTCATCTTTATCTCTTTTTATCTATCTCTATCTCTATCTCTATCTGTTCTTTATTGTACCCTCCCCTTGCTGACAAGCTCTGTAAAGTAGGTATGACTATCGCAATATTTGAGCCCTGTTTCCTGTGATATTTTACCTTCGATGCACAAACTTGCGAGATTCTGGTCTATAGAGAGAAAATCATCCACTGACTGTTGCAATATGCTTCTTATGTGATGTGTTTTACCTTCTCTTATCATATTTTTCACTCTATAACTATTGACAAGCTTTTCGTAGGCTAAAATTCTTCCTGTTCCATCTTTTAAAGGGACCAATCTTTGATTGAGAATAAGGAGAAAATTTTCTGCGAGTTGTACCTTTACCTGTTGCTGTTGTGCTGGCGGAAATACATCGATGATTCTATCTATCGCTGAAGTGGCATTGTTTGAATGAAGGGTACTTAAAATAAGATGGCCTGTGTCTGCTGCCTGGAGAGCAATAGAGAAGCTTTCCAGATCACGCATTTCACCAATAACGATAACATCAGGCGCTTGTCTGAAGATATGTTTAAGCCCCTCGTGAAAAGAATCAGTATCAATACCAACCTCTCTTTGGTTTACATTGCTAAGTTTGTGTTTATGGAGATATTCAATAGGATCTTCTATCGTGATAATATTACATTTCCGTTTTGCATTAATAATATCCACCATTGCTGCAACTGTGGTTGTCTTGCCATGACCTGCTGGTCCTGTTATCAATATAAGCCCTTGCGTTTTCAAAGCAAAGTCTTCTACCCATAAAGGCAATCTCAGTTCTTCGAGAGAGGGAATAATCTCTACAATATATCTTGCTGCTATAGAAGTAGAGTTTCTCTGTCTGTATATATTTATCCTGAATCTGCCAATATCAGGAAATGAATATGCAAAATCTATCTCTTTAGCCTTTTTAAATTCTTCACGCTGGTTCGCAGACAATAACTGAAGTGCGAAGGTATTCAGCTGTTGTGGTTTCAGTTGTGGACCTGCAAGTCTTTTCAACTCAGTATTTTTTTTAATACAAGGTGGAACTCCAGCTGAAAGTATGAGATCGGATCCTTTCTCCTCTACAAGACTAATAAAAAGACTCCTTAAATCTATTCCAACTTCGCTAACTTCTGGCCGTTTTGTTTTATCCGGTTCTGTTATTGGTAAAGGTTTATCGAGTTTGCCACCTCTTTCATCGAGACGTTTTAGAGCAGTATTCATCTGAAAACATGGAACTACAACAGGTTGCATGGGTCTCCCTAATATAAATTCAAGATCACGAATGGCAACATGGTTATTGGGATTCACCATGGCAAGAGTTACAAACTTTTCCTTGATTGCGAGGGGCAGAACTTTGTAACTTTTCATTTTATCGAAGGGAAGGATTTTGATAACCGATGGTTCTAAAGTAAAATCATAAAGATTAACAGAAGGAACATTGAAATGCTTGCTCAGAAACTCAAGGAGTTTCTCTAAAGTAATATAACCAAGCTCAAGAAGAATTGATCCTATAGAACCACCAGCCTGAGCCTGTACTTTTAATGCATCTCTTAACTGGTTGTTGTTTATGAGCCCATACTGGATTAACAGCTCACCAAACTTTTGCTTTTTACCAGTTTCCATTTTGAGTTTCACGCTCATACTCCCTTTTTACTTTTCAGGACTCATCAAAACGCTATAGTAACAAATACGGGGGTATATTACAATTATTGAAGATAGGAGATTTTTGATGAATGTGGGATGCTTACATGTTCTCTTGGCAAGGAATACAGACAATCTTTCCATCTTTGATTCTGGCCCTCGGCTCCATGACTTTCTCTCCACATAAAGCGCATCTTATGCTTGGATATATTTCTGCCTCCTCAGGAAGCTCCATTTTCCCCCTCGAAACTTTTAAAAGATCCTCGTCTCTTGCATGCAGGATAGCATCAATTTTCCTTGATTTCCTGTTGTGAACTGCCTTTAAGACCTCATCTGAATGGTCTCCTCTCATATATCTTTCCCATACCTTTTTCTCTTCATCTGTCTCAGGAGGAGATTCCCAGGTTATAGAAATCCTCAGTCCTTCCCCGGAAGGTCTTTTTATGAAGGTATAAACCTGCTTACCATAATCTTTGAATATCAGGTTACCCTTCCCGAATGTGCAACCTGTCATTAACTGCACGGCATCTACTGCGCAGGAATTATTTTCTACGATTGCTACCAGTTCCTCATCCCCTGCCCTTTCTCCAAGCTCTTTTAATGCAAGCATGGATACCCTGTAACCCAGCACAAGACCAGGGCATATATGCCCGTGAAATTCAACAACTTCATCAAGCTTTTTCATCAGAAATTATTTTACATCAAAATATGGAAAATTTGTAAGAGCCTCTTTACTGTAGAAGTGTTCTCAACAGGCAGCTAATACGGATAAAAGCAGGCAAGAAGAGTGTCATGAATTAAATGCAACAAAAAGCTTATCGTATGTGTCCATGACATGCTCGGGAATTACTCTCACTTCATCAAGGACTGTCATAAAGCTTGTGTCTCCTCCCCATCTCGGCACCATATGAAGATGGAGGTGATCTTCCATACCTGCACCCGCTATCTTTCCGATATTAATCCCCATATTAAAACCTTCTGGCATAAGGACCTTCTTGAGTGAATTAACAGAATGCTGTGTGATCTTCATAAAATCAAGGAGGGCCTCATCTGTTAGCCCATCAAGTGAAGGGGTATGGATATACGGTACAACCATAAGGTGGCCATTATTATAAGGGTAGCGGTTCATAATGACGAAGGTATGGGAACTACGATAGAGAATCAGGTTATCCCTGTCTTTGTTTTTTCCTTGTTTAGGAAATTCACAGAAGATACACCCATGAGTTTTATCTGACAGTATGTAAGCCATTCTCCATGGTGCCCACAAAGTTTTCATATAACCTTCCTTTTATTAATTCTTCAGTGGCGCAAATAAGAGATTGCCACGCTGTGCTCGCAATGACAAATTTGATAACGATGCCACTTTCCTGTCATTGCGAGGAGGTCGTTGCGACCGACGAAGCAATCTCATTTTAGTAATCAATAATTGTCTGTGTTACTATTCTTCACTTCAAGTTTTTCAAGCACCTTTTGGACATCACTCCAGGTAAGCCATTTATCTTTCGGATTCCTGAGCAAATATGCAGGATGGAAAGTTGGCATTAAAGGAGTCCCTTTGTAATCGAAGAAATTGCCGCGTATTGCTGTAATCTTTAAAGCTACATCGCCAATGAGTGTCTGTGCTGAGATTCGACCCAGAGAGATGATCACTTCAGGATTTATAATCTCTATCTGTCTTTCTACAAACACCCTGCAGCTTTCTATCTCATCTTTTTCAGGGTCACGGTTCATTGGGGGTCTACATTTCACTATGTTTGCAATATAAACATCCTCTCTCTTAAATCCCATCTTTTCTATAAGCCTTGTAAGAAGCGTGCCCGCATCTCCTACAAAGGGTCTGGCCTGAAGGTCCTCCTCTCTGCCAGGTCCTTCACCAATAAACATAATCCTCGCATCGGGATTGCCCTCACCAAAGACGAGATTTGTCCTCCCCTCTGAAAGTCTGCACCTCTTGCAATCACCAATCTCTTCTCTTAGGGCTTTAAGCGCAGCCACCTTATCAGATAATTTAACTGATCGGTTATTGGTCATCGGCCATTGGTCACTGGTTTTCAGTAATGACTGATGACTATTGACTAATGACTTAATTTTTATGGGCAGCATATCAAAGCCCAAAGCCTGATAAAACTCAAGGACGCTTTTTATGTCTTTAGCAATATTTGCCATTTTAACTATTAACTTTCAACTTTTTAACTTTCGTTATCTTTCTCCCCATTTTAATTTTTTCCGCAAAATCTCGAAATAATCCCTGTCACATGGAATGAGGAGTTTTGTCTTAAATGGTGCTTTGACTACTTCAATTGTGTCATTTTGCATTACAGAGAATCCTACCTGGCCATCGAGTGTGAGATAGACACGCTCTGTCGGGGATCTGAGGATAACCTCAATCTTAGAATCACCAGGAAGCACTATTGCTCTGTTTGTAAGAGTGTGCGGACATATCGGCGTTACTATAATATTATCAAGTGTTGGATAAAGTACAGGACCACCTGCAGAGAGCGAATATGCGGTAGAGCCTGTAGGAGTGGAGATTATCAGGCCATCAGCCTTAAAAGTAGTTACATAGCTATTGTTTATGTATGTCTCGAGATCGATTATCCTTGCAAGTGCCGCCTTGTTAACAACAACCTCATTCAGAACAACGTATTCTGCAATAAGAGCACCATGTCTAAGGACCTGTGCTTTAAGCATGAGCCTTTCTTCTACAGGACAGTTACTGGAGAGGATCTTCTCGGTAATCTCATAAAGCTTCTCAACCTGAACCTCCGTAATAAAACCAAGGCCTCCTATATTTATACCGAGGATAGGAACTTCTTTAGCTCCTACAAGTCTGCATGTGCTGAGCATTGTCCCGTCTCCACCTAAAACAATTATGACATCAGACAATGAGGGTATCTGCGAGCGTGGAACTCCCTCAATATTGAGGACCGAGGCAGTCTCTGTGTCTACAAAGGTTTCATGGCCTTTCTGCCTAAGCCAGGGCAACAGTTCTTTCAATAATTCTGCTGGTTCAGGTACTCCAATCTTAGATATTATCCCAATTCTTTGCATCTTTTCCCTCGATTATTATCTCTCTGATTTCTCCATTAAGAGATTTTAACCTAATTTTAATCATTTCTTCAGGCAAACCTCTCTCTGCTTTCTCAGCCCATTCAATAACAGAGATACCATCGCCTCTTATGTGATCCCAGAAACCTACTTCATCAAGTTCAGTATCCCTTTCAATTCTGTATAAGTCTATATGGAAAAAAGACGGTGTTGTATTATACTCGGTAATTATCGTAAAGCTGGCACTAACAATATCCTTATCATCAATTCCGAATGCCTTTGCTATTCCTTTTACCAATGTTGTCTTCCCGCTACCAAGCTCTCCATAGAGGCCTACAACATCTCCTGGCCTTAAAAGCCTTCCCAAGCTGAAACCAATTTCAATCGTTTCATCAGGACCTTTGCTAATATATGTCTTCAGGGTTCCCTCCCGATAAGTTGTTATGGAGGGTACAAGGATTCGAGGATTCAAGGGTTTAAGTGAGAAGACATTTTCCCTTGAATCCTATCCATTGCCATAACGTTATGCCAAAAATTTTAAAGAAACTATTAAGGGTGCTAGTTGAATATCCCGATAAACCCTCCTTGTGATCCATTGAGGGTTTTTGTATATCTATAAGAATAATATTTTTTAGGGTTGCAATAGGTGCATTCAGGCGAGACCCAGATATTCTCTTCAGGGACACCCATTGATATTGCCTGATACCTATTTGCCGAGGAAAGATCGATACAGTATTTTCCATCCCTTAGGAGATAGTAGTTTCCTTCTCCTGTTGCTTTGTAAATTGCTTCTTTTACCTCATGTCCTACATGGTAGCAGCTCCATCTGATGCTCGGTCCAAGCGCAAGTTTTATGTTTTCAGGTGATGAACCAAAGTCTTCGATCATCAATTTAATAGTCTTTTTTACTATCTGGGATGCTGTTCCCCTCCATCCTGCATGTACAGCACCTATCACTGATTTTTTCGTATCAGAAAAAAGGATTGGGACACAGTCTGCAACCTTAACTCCTATTAATAAACCTTTTCTATTGGTGAGTACAGCATCTGCTATCATTTGTTTAAGGTTTTCCTTTACTACCTGAACCTTGTCTGTATGTCTCTGGATAGGGAGGTAAACATCGTTCTTCTCAATAGAAAAGGCACTGCAAATCTTCACAGTATCTACACCTAAAGATTTTTTGGTAAAAAAGGCCCTGACTGATCTATCAAATATACCTGGGAAGATAAAGCTATTCATGACTCAAAGAATGGAAAGCAAGAGGTATCTTATCTATGATATCTGTTGCAATCAAAGAGTATTCGCCTTTCTCAGATGCTGCAATGTCTCCTGCCAAGCCATGCATAAATACTCCAAGGATAGAAGCATGAATGGGTTTTATACCCTGACTTAAAAATCCAGCAATCATCCCTGTCAATACATCTCCTGTGCCTGCGGAAGCCATACCTGGGTTACCTGTTGAATTGATATATGCTTTTCCATCAGGTGCAGCAATAATAGTGGGTACACCTTTAAGTACAAGGTAAGTCCCTGTTTTTTTCACAAATGATAGGGCAATGTTAATCCTGTCTTGTTCTATCTTAGTTAGGAGTTCTGAACTCGGAGCTTTCACCCCCTCCCTTGCCCTCCCCCATAGAGGGGGAGGGGTGGGTGGGGGGGCTGACTGCTGAGTGCTAACTGCTGGCTGCTGTAAAAGTCTCGCCATCTCTCCCGGATGAGGAGTAAGGATTATTGGTGCCTTTGATTTTGTAAAAACCTCTCTTTCCCCATGAAGCGAGTTTATCCCATCTGCATCAATTACCAGAGGAGATGCGCAATTCTTTACTAAGGTCTTCATAAGTTTCTTTATATCAGCACTTGCACCAATACCAGGCCCTATTGCGATAACATCCGCCTTTTCATTAAGGAAGTTCAATATAACCTTTGATGCCCTTTCAGAAAGTGTTCCATCACCTTTATCCGGCAGTATGAGGGTCATCTCTTCGGTAACACGTGATTGGAAAATATCTGCGAGAGATTCGGGTACTCCTATGGTAACGAGACCAGCACCAGACCTGAGACATGATTTAGCCGCCATAAATGCAGCACCAGTTTTGCCTCTTGAACCAGCAACAATAAGCACATGGCCATAATCACCTTTATGTGAATATCTCTGCCTTTCAGGTAATAAAGGAGACATTTCATTCTTCATCAAGAGTTCGACACTTAGCCGCTCTGATCTGAGTAATTCTTCGGGGAATCCGATATTTTCAATAAAAAGTTTTCCTGAGTATTGAGCACCTGGATATAAAAAATGACCCCTTTTGGGGAGGCCGAAGGTAACAGTATAATCTGCCTTGACAGCATTACCCATTACCTGTCCATTATCAGAAGAGATCCCTGAAGGAATATCAACAGAAATTATCGGTGTATTCGAATTATTTAGGAATCTGATAACCTCTGAT
>DASPRG010000114.1:0-2700 GCA_035624555.1 Thermodesulfovibrionales bacterium | reverse complement strand
TTCCTGAAATTGTGTTTCGTCATAATCCATGATAGTGATCTTTATTTCCTCAGTCTTTCTTTCACCAATATGAATGAGGGTACCAGGTGGAAGGCCTGCCTTTTTAGATCTTTTCTTCATTAGTTCTGGCATAGTGTTACCTTACTCAAAGTCCTTTTTCCTTGTCAATCAATCTTTTATAAGGGTATAATTTACCTCAAAATGCTACCAACACATCATTCATTACTTTTGCTGGAGATAGGCACAGAGGAGATACCCGCAGGATTTCTGCCCGGTGCAATTCAGAGTCTAAAGGACAATGCTGCAACAATCCTGAGTGAATACTATATTGCTTTTTCCGAAATCAGGGCATATGCAACACCAAGAAGGCTTGTTCTTACTGTTAACGGATTGCCAGAGCAACAGGAGAGCCGTCTGAAGGAAGTGTTTGGTCCTCCAAAACGTGTGGCCTTTGATGAGAAAGGCAATTCAACAGAGGCGGCTATGAGATTTGCAAGCTCTCAAGGGGTAAATGTAGAGAGTCTTATTGTAAAAAAGAAGGACAAAGGCGAATATGTAGTTGCTGTGATCGAAGAAAAAGGATTAGCAGTAAAAAACCTTCTATCAGAGGTGTTAAAGAGGATCACCCTCTCGATACGTTTCCCAAAAACCATGCGGTGGGGAAACGGGAGCATGAGATTTGCCAGACCAATACACTGGCTTTTGGCGATGTTTGGTAAGGATATCATTCATTTTGAGATTGATGGTATAAAAAGTAGTAATATGACATGGGGTCACCGATTCCTTTCACCTGCAAAGTTTCAGATAAAGGAAGTATCGGATTTCAAAAATCTTCTTGAAAATAATCTTGTCATTGTTGACCAGGAACATAGAAAAAGGATGATCCTCGACGGCATCCGGAATCTTTCTGCTTCAGTTGGAGGGATACCTATCGAGGATGAAGAGCTTATTGAGACAGTTATTTTTCTTGTTGAACATCCCTTTCCTGTACTCTGTAGCTTTCAGAGAGAGTACCTGGAACTTCCAAAGGAACTACTCGTAACCGTCATGAAGGATCACCAGAAATTCTTTGCTATAGAAAATGAAGGGGGAAGACTCATCAATCACTTTATCGTTATCAGCAATACAATAAAAGAAAATGAAGAAACCGTGAGGATTGGTGCCGAACGCGTTATTAAGGCAAGGTTTGAGGATGCAAAATTCTATTTCAAAGAGGACAGGGAAAAAACTCTCAATGAAAGGATAGGGGACCTCAAGAAGGTCATCTATCAGGAAAGGCTTGGAAGTCTTTATGAAAAAACCGAAAGAATAGTCTCCATAATAGAATTTCTTTCCGAGAGACTCCTGCCTTTGGCAAAGGATAAACTCCTCCGTGCTGCATGGCTTTCAAAAACAGACCTCTTAACAGGGATCATCAGGGAGTTTACTGAACTACAGGGCATTATGGGTAAATATTATGCAATGCATGATGATGAAGACAGTGAGGTTGCAACGGCTTTAGAAGAGCAATATCTTCCGAAGCATTCGGGTGGAGAGCTTCCCCGTACAGAGGTCGGAGCTCTTCTCAGTATAGCCGATAAGATAGACAATATAGCCTCCTTCTTTTCTTTAGGACTTATCCCTACTGGCTCTGAGGACCCTTTTGCCCTGAGAAGACAGGCACTCGGAATTATAGCGATATTGTTAGAAAAGGGCTACAACCTGCCTTTAAAAGATTTGATACACAAGGCCTTACAAAATTTAGTAAGCCTGTTTCCACTTCCAGAAAAAATAGAGGGAAAAATTTTCCAATTCTTTGAGCAGAGATTTGAACCTGTATTTTCTGATAGGGGATATAGTTCCGACCTAGTCCAGTCAATCCTTCCCATGTCGCTTGATCTCAATCTCAAAAATATAGAAGGAAGGCTTGATGCCCTGAAGAGATTCAAGGAGAATAAAGATTACGACAATTTCCTCCTCGCAATAAAACGTGTTCATAATATTATTCCTAAGAAAGTAGTTCCTGAATTAAAGACAGAACTCCTTGAAGAAGAAGCTGAGAAGAGACTTAAAGATAGGATCGATTCCGTAAAATCTGCTTTACCGGATCTTCTTAAAGAAAGAAAGTATTCTGATGCTATCGATCTCCTTACTTCCCAAACAGACCCAATTAACCATTTCTTTGACCGTATCCTTGTTATGGACAAAAGGGAAGAAATAAAGCAGAACAGGCTAGCATTGCTGAAAGAGGTTTGGGGAACAGTTTCAATCGTTGCAGATTTTTCGAAGCTTCAATCGACTCAATAACACTTAGCCCATTTATTCAAAAATTTTTGCAGACGTGGCGGATATAGTATTTTCGCTCATTCTCGTTCCGATCCCGAAAGCTTTCTGGATCGGAACTCCGAGGCTTTTGCCTCTCGGTTCTTGTTTATATACTGTTTGACTATCGGCAAAAGAATCCGCTCAAATACTATATCCGCCACAATCAACAATTGTTTTATAAATAAAGTGATTGGTAGCCGCAGGCTTCAGCCTGCGTTCTTAAAAACATCAAAAATAATAAAATAAGCAAACTAAGGTTTTGTGGCCACATCCAGCTCCCAAAATCGAAATTCATATTTGGTTAAAATATAAAATGGCAGTAGAAAGATTTTCAGCATTATCTTCCAGTGACTTCAGGCTCTTCTGGTTCGGTCAGCTTATTTCTCTGTCAGGCAC
>DASPRG010000103.1:0-4547 GCA_035624555.1 Thermodesulfovibrionales bacterium | reverse complement strand
TAATGCAGATGTTGTGAAAAAATTTATTTTTCGATACCTTAATGTACCTTTAACTGATGGTTTATGGAATATTTTTATGAATATAACCAATAAAGATATCCCCAATAAATCATCGAGTTAAATAAATTTTTGAGCAATGTCTGCTTTATTTGGGATAACAAAAGTTTCGTTCAATGCCATCTCTTATTTCTCTTACCCAACAGCCCCATATACTAATTCTCCATCTCTCTTTATCCATGTAATATGCCTCTGCCATCCTTCGCCCCTTTCAGGATAATCAGACCTGAAATGAGCGCCTACACTACCCTCTCTGTAAAGAGCTGCCTCTGTGATAAGTTGGGCGACGACAAGCATATTTTTTAGCTCAAGTTCCCTCCTTGTAAAAGGAGTCTCTTTCTGTATAAAAGACCATCCTCGAAGTCTTTCCTTTGCATGGCTGAGAGATTCTCTACATCGTATGATGCCAACCCTTTCCCACATTATCTTCCTCAGTTCATGTCTTATCTCTTCATGATCAGGAACAGAAGAGTAACGAGTAACGGGTGACGCGTAATGAGCTATCTCCTTAATACTCAATTCTAATTGTTTTTTGCTCAAAAGGTTGCCTAAAGCTGCCTCTCCTGTCCTTGCGCCGAAGACAAGGCCTTCCAGAAGGCTATTTGATGCAAGTCTGTTTGCGCCATGCACACCTGTACATGCAACTTCACCAGCTGCATAGAGCCCCTTTATGTTCGTAGCACCTGTGGTGTCGGTCTTCACACCGCCCATTAAATAATGGGCTGCTGGAGAAACCGGGACAAGTTCCTTTGTAATGTCAATGTTATATTGGAGACAGGTTGAATAAATCCGTGGGAACCTTTTTTTAAGGAATTCTTTTCCGAGATGGGTAAGATCAAGGTATACATAGTCACTCCTCGTTTTAACCATCTCCGAGATAATTGCACGTGACACGATATCTCTCGGCGCAAGCTCTGCCATGGGATGGTAATCCTCCATAAATCTTCCTTTTTGTATATTCCTGAGTATTGCCCCTTCTCCCCTCATAGCCTCGCTGAGAAGAAACTGTGGAGCAAGGGGAGAATAGAGACTTGTAGGATGAAATTGTACAAATTCCATATCCTCAACAACAGCTCCAGCCCTAAAGGCTATCGCCATACCATCTCCTGTCGAGACCGGTGGGTTCGTTGTCCTCGAAAAGATCTGACCTGCCCCTCCCGTAGCCAGAATTGTCGCCTTAGCAAACAGGGAGATGATTTCTTTACCTTTCAGTATATATGCCCCATGACATTCACTGTCTCTAACGATCAGATCAATAGTGAAGGAAAAGGGGTATGTCTTAACTGATGGTAAAGAACTCACCTTTCCGAGAAGCACCCTCTCGAGCTCCCTCCCTGTTGCATCACCATGGGCGTGGAGTATTCTTCTTCTTGAATGGGCTGCCTCCATAGTGAAGTCGAGTTTTGTACCCTCTCTATCAAACTCTGCACCCCACGATATGAGTTCCATGATCCTTTCAGGACCTTCCTCAACGAGTATCTTTACAGCATCTTCCCTGCAGAGACCATCTCCAGCCTTCAAGGTGTCATCATAATGGATGCCTATTTCATCCTCATCACTCAAGGCAACAGCAATTCCACCCTGAGCATACTCGGTACTGCTCTCTCTGGGCTTGTCCTTTGTTACAATAAGAACCTCTCCATGAGGCGCAAGCTCAATGGCAGCCCTGAGACCAGCAACACCACTCCCTATGATGAGAAAATCCACTATCTCCTTTTCCATATAGGAAGAATAACGGATAGGATGAGGGAAATCAAGAAATCGTTTTCTATCTTCCATACACGCCTTTGAAGAGGTAATTTTGTTTGCTTGCCAAAAGATTATTAAATCTATTAAAATTATTTTAGTCATCAAGCTGGCAAGCTAATAAGCTATTAAAGCTACAAACTAAACCAATTTCAGGAGGGAAAGATTGAAGGAAAAAATTCATCCAGTGTATAAAGAGGTTACGGTTGTGTGTGCCTGTGGCGAGACCTTCGTAACAAGGTCGACAAAGACTAAGATACATGTCGATCTATGTTCCAAGTGTCACCCCTTCTTTACGGGAAAGCAGAAGATCGTTGATGCTGAGGGAAGGGTGGAAAAATTCAAGAAAAAATATACCAAGCAACAAACAACAGGCACTGAAAAGTAGATAGAGAAAAAGGTTATAGTCGTTAGTCTTTAATTTTAGACTAACGATTTTTTTTGGAATTCCATGGAAAACGTAGGTGGTCAGGCTGTTATAGAAGGTGTCATGATGAAGTCCCGGAAAGGCTGGACAGTAGCTGTCAGGGGGCCAAAGGGTGACATTCACGTAAAACGGGAAGTTCTGAAAAATACCCCTAAGATTCTTAAACTTCCGGTCTTGAGAGGCGCAGTGGCACTCTATCAGGCCCTTTCTATTGGAATAAGGGCTATAGAGTTTTCTGCACAAAAGGCATATGAAGAGGAAGATAAAAAACCGACGAACCCTCTTACCCTCGGCATAACCATCGTGATTGCCATAATCCTCGGTATAGCTTTCTTCATTGTGCTCCCCTTATATGCGACTAAGTTCTTAGGAGTCCTCTTTCCATCCGTTTCAAAGAGTTCGCTTCTCTTTAACCTCGTTGATGGTATTATCAGAATAATTCTTTTCCTCGCATACTTAGCCGCTGTTGGCACTTGGAAAGAGATGAGGAAGATATTCGAGTACCATGGTGCAGAGCACAAGGTGATCCACGCATATGAGAATAAAAGGGGTTTGACACTGCAAGAAATAAAGGATTACAGCCCTCATCATCCTCGCTGCGGCACAAGTTTTTTACTCATTGTCATGGTGGTAAGCATACTTACTTTTTCCCTTATTCCCCATGGTTGGTCATTTACGAATAAATTTCTTTCGCGGCTTATCCTGATTCCAGCAATTGCAGGGCTTTCCTTTGAGTTTCTAAAACTCTCCTTCAGGATGAAAAACAATCCATTTATGAACATACTTATACAGCCAGGTCTTATGCTTCAGAGGCTTACAACAAGAGAGCCTAATGATGACCAGATTGAGGTTGCTGTCAGGGCACTCGAAGAAGTTCTTAAAATAGAGGGATCAGATGCTCGAAAAGCTTAAAACAATAGAAGATAAATACGAAGAACTTACAAGGCTCCTTATGGACCAGACGGTTTTGTCAAAGCCATCAGAACTCCTGAAATACTCAAAAGAGCAGGCGGAGATCCTTCCCCTCGTTGAGAAGATAAGAGAATATAGAAAACTTCTCTCTGATATAGAAGGTGCAGAAGAGCTTTTACAAGAGGGTGATGGTGACCTTCGCAAGCTTGCACAGGAAGAACTTGATGAGCTCAAAGAGAAGAAACCGAAGATAGAAGAGGAGCTCAAAATTATGCTCCTTCCGAGAGACCCGCGGGACGTAAAAAATGTGATACTGGAGATAAGGGCAGGAACGGGGGGCGAGGAAGCTGCCCTGTTTGCAGCTAATCTCTTCAGGATGTATATGAAATACGCCGAGTACAAAGGATGGAAGGTCGAAATGATAGATATGAATTCTACTGGCCTTGGAGGTATAAAAGAAGTAATTGCCTCTATCCAGGGGAAAGGTGCATACAGCAGGCTGAAGTATGAAAGTGGCGTTCATAGAGTTCAGCGTGTACCTGTCACAGAAGCTTCTGGACGAATCCATACATCTGCTGCAACTGTTGCCGTACTTCCAGAGGCAGAGGAGGTTGACATCACAATTGATGAAAAAGATATCAGGATAGACACATTCTGTTCCTCTGGACCAGGAGGTCAGGGTGTTAATACAACCTATTCTGCTGTAAGGATCGTTCATGTCCCAACGGGGCTCATTGTTCAATGTCAGGATGAGCGCTCACAGATTAAAAATAAAGAAAAGGCCATGAAGGTTCTCCGTTCAAGACTTTATGAGGCGGAAATGGAAAGGAAAGAAAAAGAAAGAGCCCTGGAGAGAAAATTGCAGGTAGGAACTGGAGACAGGAGCGAAAGAATAAGGACATACAACTTCCCTCAGAACCGTATCACTGACCACAGAATCGGCCTAACACTCCATAAACTCGAACATGTCCTCGAAGGTGCCCTCGATGAGATCATAGATAACCTGATTACTTACTACCAGGCAGAAAAGTTGAAGGAGCTGTAACTTAACCCAAATAATACATTTACATCATGCAGATGTTGTGAGAAAATTTATTTTTCGATACCTTAGTGTACTTTTAACTGATGGTTATTGGAATATTTTTATGGATGTAAAGAATAAAGATATTCCCAATAATTCATCGAGTTAAATAAATTTTTGAACAATGTCTGCATGATTTGGGTTAACCCTGAGGCTACAAATATTTGTATCAGTGTTGTTATAGCTGAAGACTTTAACTTGCGGTTTCTTTATGCTCAGCTCCGTAATCTATAAATACCAATAAGAAGGAGGGACTGTAGATTTCTATCCGATAGGGGCACGGAAGGTTCTTTTCATCCTTTTCTTTCTTGCTTCTCTCTGTTT
>DASPRG010000101.1:0-13198 GCA_035624555.1 Thermodesulfovibrionales bacterium | reverse complement strand
TTAGCAAAGGGCAAAGTGCTAAGAGTATAAGAGTATTATGTTGAGAGCATAGTGCCAAGAGCAAAAAGTAAAAGAAATCCATACACTAAGCTCTTAGCTCTTCGCTCTATGCTGAATGCTCTATGCTTTTTGGGATTGGGTTGATAAAAATATATAAAGTAGTTATATTATCTGGAATTTTTGGAGGTGCCAGATGCTTTGTGATATTGTATATGCAATGGGTCCGAGTCCGCAGGGAGGAGGACAGGGTTTAGGAGCGCTAGGGAGCCTTATCCCCCTTGTCATAATATTCGTCATCTTTTATTTCCTGCTCATAAAGCCACAGCAGAAAAGAGCAAAGGAACACAAAAAGATGCTGGAGAATCTCAAGAAGGGAGATAAAATAATTACCTCAGGCGGTATTTATGGTGTGGTTGAGGCTGTTGGCACGAATACCGTTACGGTTAAAGTTGGTGAAAATGTAAAGGTAAAGCTTGGCAAATCTTACATCGCAGCAATCAGACCACCTTCTGAGGAAGACTGAACTGGTGGAGGTCTTGTGAAACAAAAGATTCTCTGGAAGTTAATTCTCATTAGCCTGACAATTCTCCTTGCATTAGTATTTTTCCTTCCTAATACCCCTGTCTTCCAGTATATGCCTGAATGGTGGAAGAAGAACATGCCATCAAAAGGAATTGTACTCGGCCTCGATCTCCGAGGAGGGCTTCACCTTGTATACGAGGTTGAAGGAGATAAGGCTGTTGAAATAACTACAGAGAGATATGCCTCAACATTAAAGGAAATATTTGTAAAGAAAAAACTAACTGCTGATGTTACCAAAAGCGGGGCTACTATCGTAGTGAGTGCGTCAACCCCTGAGATAAGAAAGGTAGTTGAAGAAAACTACCCAACACTCACGCCTGTTGAGACAGTCAGCAAGCTTATATATAAACTCTCCGATAAAGAGGAAAAGAGGATAAAGGACAGTGCTGCTGACCAAGCACTCGAGACAATTCGTAACAGGATAGACCAGTTCGGTGTTGCAGAGCCAACAATACTCAGACAAGGTGAAAACGAGATCGTTGTACAGCTCCCCGGAGTCAAGGATCCAAAGCGTGCTGTTGACATTATAGGCAGGACTGCACAGCTTGAGTTCAAGCTCCTGGATGACGAAGCCAAAGTAGCAGCGGAACTACCTCAAGCAATTTTACCTGGCGAAGAAGAGAATCTTCTCAAGCAGTTTGCTGAAAAGATACCTGAAGGCGACGAGTTACTCTTTGAGAAAAAGGTTAACAGGGAGACAGGTGCTGTCAGAAAGATACCCCTCCTTCTCAAGAAACAGGCAGCCCTTACTGGAGACCTCTTGAGTGAAGCGAGGGTAAATATTGACACGAGGTTCAATGAGCCCTATGTATCAATCACCTTTAATGCCGCTGGTGCAAAAATCTTCGAAGAGGTTACAGGAGCAAATGTAAAGAAGAGGCTCGCGATTATCCTCGACAATACCGTTTATTCAGCTCCAGTCATACAGGAGAAGATCTCAGGAGGAAATGCCCAGATAACAGGAAGCTTTTCAACAGAAGAGGCAAAGGATCTGAGTATTGTACTCAGATCAGGTGCCCTGCCTGCTCCCTTGAAGTTACTCCAGAATGTTACCGTAGGGCCATCCCTCGGCAGAGACTCTATAGAGGCAGGAACATTGGCAGGTATTATTGGAACTATTGCGGTTGTTATATTCATGATATTCTACTACAGGCTTTCAGGATTAATTGCTGACCTGGCACTCTTCTTCAATATAATACTCCTCCTTGGTGCAATGGCATCACTGAATGCTACGCTTTCCCTTCCTGGCATCGCAGGAATTATTCTCGCTATCGGCATGGCCGTTGATTCAAATGTACTTATGTTCGAGAGGATGAGGGATGAACTGAGGGCTGGTAAAACACCACGGGCAGCTGTTGATTCAGGATATCACAAGGCTTTCTGGACGATCTTCGACTCTCATGTTACAACATTGATAACAGCAGCAGTTCTCTTCCAGTTCGGCACAGGCCCTATAAAAGGATTTGCTGTAACGCTAAGCCTTGGTGTTGCGATAAATCTCTTTACTGCCCTTGTTGGCACAAAGACAGTTTTTGATATTATCAACAGCAGACGTGAAATCAAAACACTGAGCATATAAGGAAACAATGATAGAGCTGATTAAAAATCCGCACATAGACTTCCTCGGAAAGAGATATATAGCCTTTGCCCTTTCCGGAATTCTCTCTGTTCTCGGCATTATTGCAATAGTACAGATAGCGAGAGGCCATGCAAACCTCGGAATAGATTTTGCAGGAGGAACTTCAATACAGCTAAAGTTTGAAAAAACAGTTGTCCTCCATAATATAAGGCTCGCTCTCGAAAAAGGAGGACTGAAGGACTTTGATCTCCAGGACCTTCCAACGGAGAATAAAATACTGATAAGGATGAAGAAAAGTGAGGAACAACTCGGTCAAGTTGCAGAGACAATAACAACTATTCTGAGCCAGGCATTTCCTGACAACAAATATGTGGTTGATTCAACGACTGTTATAGGCCCTAAGGTTGGAGGAAGGCTGAGGGCAGATGCAGCAAAGGCAATCGCCGTTGCCGTTATAGGATTACTCATATACGTTGCATTCAGATTTCAGGTCAGGTTCGGAGTCGGTGCAACCATTGCGACCTTCCATGACGTCCTCGCTGTGCTTGGATTGTTTTACATCATGGGAAGAGAGATAAATCTTATCCTCGTAACTGCCCTTCTCACCATTGCCGGATATTCTCTTACAGACACCGTTGTTGTGTTTGATAGAATAAGGGAAAATCTGAGATTGAAGCAAAAAGAAGATGTTCAAGCAGTTATGAACAGCAGCATTAATGAGGTCCTGTCAAGGACAATTATAACCTCTGCAACAGTTCTTCTTACATCGTTAGCACTGTTTTTCTTTGGTGGCGAAGTTATACACGACTTCTCTCTCGCCATGATCATGGGTGTTATTGTTGGAACTTACTCGTCTATTTTCGTTGCAAGCCCGACAGTACTTCTGTGGGGAGGCAAAAGACCATTTGCGAAGAAATAGAGACACGGTGATTCGGTGAAACGGGGAACCGGAGAATCAGAAATTTCTCCCCATCTCCGTATCTCCCATTCCCCGGGTCCTTCATGATGAACAGAAGATGGCTTGTCAACAGGACTAACACAGAATACATAGAATATTTATCAAGAATCGCATCCATCTCCCCTGTGATAGCTCAAATACTGATAAACAGGGGTATTAAGACACCTCATGATATCTATGACTTCCTGAACCCGAGGATATCAAATCTCTCAGATCCTTTCGAACTTACTGACTTAAGGACTGCTGTCGAGAGAGTAAAAGAGGCATTAAAAAGAAGTGAAAAGGTCCTTGTCCATGGCGACTACGATGCAGATGGTCTTTCTGCAACAGCAATAATGGTTTCCGTCCTCAAAGAACTGGGTTTGGATGTCTATTATTTTATACCAAACAGAATTACCCATGGATACGGATTTAATATTGCTGGTGTTAAAGAGGCGAAGGAACTCGGGGTCAAACTCATAATCACTGTTGACTGCGGGATAACAGCCTTTGAGGCAGTAGAACACTCTAAAAGAGAGGGGATTGATGTAATTATAACCGACCATCATGAACCCCTTATATCTGAATCAATACGGAGAAACGGGGAAGGGGAGAAGGGGGGAAATATACTATTGTCTCCGGTTCACTGGTTCACATCTTCTCCGTGTCAGAGATTTTTGCTTCCAGATGCTTTTGCTATTATAAATCCTAAACTCCTGTCTTCTGACGCTCACCTCTCGACTCTTTCAGGTGCTGGAGTCGCATTTAAATTTACACAGGCATTAAGTATCATGTGTAACGCTACATGCGAAATGAGCAATGCACTTCTTGACCTTGTTGCCATTGGCACAATTGCTGATGTTATTCCTATTACAGGTGAGAACAGGATTATTGTCAAAGAAGGATTAAGGCTCATAGAAGATGGAGCACGGCCAGGATTGAAGGCACTGAAGAAGGTATCTGGAATTGATGGAAGAGAGATAAAATCAGGTCTGTTACCATTTACAATAATCCCGAGAATCAATGCTGCTGGGAGGGCTTCTGACGCTAGTAACGTTGTAAGACTACTCCTTACTGATTCTGAGGATGAGGCGATTGATATCTCATCTTGGCTGGATGGACTGAATTCAGAGAGACAGCGGATAGAGGAAGAGGTTTATCAGGAAGCCATCTATAAGCTCAATAATAAAGGCCTCTGCCCAGCTATTGTACTTTCGTCAGAGGGTTGGCATCGTGGGATTATCGGCATTGTGGCATCAAGAATTGCTGAGGCTTTTTATCGACCTACCTTTGTTATCTCTACAGAAGGAAGCACCGCCACAGGTTCAGCAAGAAGCATCCCGCCTTTTGATATATATGAAGGCCTTACAGGTTGCAGGGAATTCCTTACAGGCTTTGGTGGTCACAAACAGGCTGCAGGGTTTCGACTGAACTCTGAGGATATTCTATCCTTTGAGGAGAGGATTAACAAGATTGTAAAGGAAACCCTCACAGAAAGTGATTTTGTACCTTCCCTCGAAATAGATGCAGATGCGAACCTGTCTCACATAAACTTTAATTTCATAAAAGAACTCCAGCTGCTTGAACCCTTCGGATTTGGCAATCCCGAGCCACTCTTAGGTTCAAAAGGGCTTGAGGTTCTTTACCCAAAGGTAGTCGGTAACAACCACCTGAAGATGAAACTGAGACAGCGGTCTCAGTCTCTTGATGCGATAGGGTTTAATATGGGTGCATTTTTCGATAGACTTGAAGTCTCAACCATGATTGATGCTGTATTCACGGCATTTATCAATGAATGGGAAGGTGGCAGACACCTGCAGTTGAACCTGAAGGCATTCAGGTCAAGCCTCTAAAAAGTTCAAGAGTGAAAAGTTTTCAAAACTTCATACCTTAACTTATAACTCTTAACTCTCAACTCGTCACTACTTTCAAAATTGTATAATATATTATGACGGAAGAAGCTCTAACCATAGATAAACTTATCAAAAAAGTCCTTTCCTATAATCCTGACGCTGACGTAGAAGTAATGAAGGGGGCCTATCATTTTTCGAGTGAGGCCCACTCCAGCCAGAAAAGGATAGAAGGCTCACCGTATATAGAACACCCCCTTGCAGTTGCGTCGATCCTTGCTGACATGAAGATGGATACCCCAACCATTGCGGCAGGTCTTCTGCATGACACGATTGAGGATACAGGCAAAACAATAAATGAAATAAAGGAACTCTTTAGTGAAGAGATCGCATTCCTCGTGGAATCTGTAACAAAGCTTTCTAAGATTGTCTTCAAGACAAAAGAGGAGGCCCAGGCAGAAAACTTTAGGAAGATGTTTTTGGCCATGTCGGAAGACGTCAGGGTAATGCTCATAAAATTTGCAGATAGAATTCATAATATGCGAACCCTCAAACACCTCCATGAGGCAAAACGTCACAGGATTGCATTAGAAACTCTCGAGATATACGCACCAATAGCAAATAGGCTTGGTATCGGTTGGTTGAGGACGGAACTTGAAGACCTGAGCTTCAAATTTCTCATGCCCAAACTCTATAGTGAGCTCGTAAGAAAGGTTGCAAAGAGAAAGGAGGAGCAAGAGGGTTATTTAAAAGAACTCACGAATATTGTAAATGACAAATTAAAAGAAGCGGATCTCTCAGGAACAGTATCGGGAAGGGTAAAGCATTACTATGGCATCTATCAAAAGATGCAGACACAGAGGATTACCTTTGAGCAGGTCCATGATGTCCTCGGTCTGAGAATAATTACTGACACGAAGGCTAATTGCTATGCAATCCTTGGCCTGATCCATTCTCTCTGGACACCGATACCTGGCAGATTCAGGGATTATATCGGGGTACCAAAATCAAACATGTATCAGTCTCTTCAAACAACGGTTATTGGGCCAAAAGGTGAGAGGGTCGAATTTCAGATAAGAACCAAAGAGATGCATATGATTGCAGAACATGGTATAGCATCCCACTGGAGATATAAAGAAAAAGGCAAGATTGATGAAAAGAGCAGTAAATATATCTCATGGCTGAGGGAACTGATACACTCACAGAAAGAGCTCTCTGATGCAAAGGACTTTCTTGATGCCATTAAAGGAGAAGTCTTTCCCGATGTTATCTATGTCTTTACCCCGAAGGGAGATATCAAGGAGCTCCCTGTTGGTTCATCACCGGTTGATTTTGCTTACAGCATACATACACAGGTAGGTCATAAATGCGTTGGTGCAAAAGTAAATGGAAGGATAGTACCGCTCAAGTACATCCTCAGAAGTGGCGACACTGTCGAAATCATGACCTCTCCAACACATGGGCCGAGCAGAGACTGGCTTAAATTCGTTGTCACGCAACGGGCAAAGAGCAGGATAAAGCAGTTAATAAAAGCTGAAGAACGGAAACAGGCTGAACAGCTGGGTCTTAAGCTCCTCGAAGGAGAACTAAAAAGGCATAACCTCAACCAGTCTGTCCTTAAATCAGAAGATATGAAGGGAGTCCTTGAGTTCTTCAATATGAGGTCTCTTGAGGATCTCCATATTTCTGTTGGTTATGGAAGATTATCAGCTCACCAAGTTGTAAACAAACTGGTGCCTGAAAAACCAGCAGAAGAGGTTCCTGCCGCAAAGGTTATAAGACCTCCAAAGGAGCAGAAGGGCATCACCATAAAAGGAGTGGATAATGTTTTATATCACACGGCTAAATGTTGTTTCCCTGTGCCCGGTGACAAGCTCGTAGGTTTTGTAACGAGAGGCAGAGGTGCAACAATTCATCGCGAAGATTGTCCAAACCTCGAACGGCACGCGATTGACAATGCACGGCTCGTGGATGTCGAGTGGAAGTCAGGTGATACGACATCACCTGCAAAGCTGTTTGTAGAGACTATTGATAAACCTGGCATACTCGCAAATCTCAGTGCTCTAATCTCATCAGTGAATGTTAATATAAGCCATGTTGAGGCGAGATCAACAGAAGTCAAAACAGCCTATATCACATTTGTTTTAGAGGTAAAAGATAAAATCCAACTGTCAGGACTCACTCAGAAGATTGCACAGATGGAGGGAGTTCTGAAAGTGAGCAGGTAAAGGTTTATTGGCCTAAAATAATGCAGACATTGTTCAAAAATTTATTTAACTCGATAATTTATTGGGAATATCTTTATTGGTTATATACATAAAAATATTCCGTAAACCATCAGTTAAAGGTACATTAAGGTATCGAAAAATAAATTTTCTCACAACATCTGCATTATATAAATGCATTTTCGAGTTAATTGCCCACAAGGTCTATTATTGCATCGGCTTCTTTAGCCCCTGGTATAACCCTGCCGTCAGGCAGGATAATCGCAGGTGCTCCTGAGATTCCTAATTTTTCACCAAGTTTTAAATTCTCATCAACAACAGTTGTCTCACATTTTGGTTTTGGCAATTGTTTTTTTGCAAAGGCATCGTCAAGAAGACTAAGGGATTTCTCACACACAATAGCCTTTGCCTTTTCATAAGCACCTGGATGCATCTTCAGGGGGAACATCTTTATATAAAATACTATATCTTTTCTCTTCTCTATGACCTTCTTCATCTCCTGATGAAGTTTGGCACAGTATGGTCACTCAGGATCGTCAAAAACAATAACGCGATATTTGGCGTCCTTATCACCCATCACTATGGCATCATCGAGTGGAATCTGTGATACATCGACCTTGCTGAGTTCAGTTAACCTTTCTTGTGTAAGGTTCTTCTTTCCCTTGATAGAGATCAATGCTCCTGACAGTAAATACTTCTTTGATGAATCAATATATACGATACTCTTTCTATTACCTGCCTCGACAGCAACTTCCCATAAGCCCTCAACAGGGCTTTTGCTGACTCCGAGAATCTTTATATTCGGATCCAATTCTTTCAGCAAAGTTGATGCTTCATCTACACTGAGGTCAAGAGATTCAGAACGGCCCTTTTCTGTTTCGCTAAAGCTATAAGAATGTAATAAAAGCAATAGCAGGAAAATGCTTAACACGGAAAACAATATCTTTTTCATTTATTCACCTCTCATATTAGTTTGCTTTCGAAAATCGATTTATCAAATCCCCCCTCACCCCCCCCTTTCTAAAGGGGGGATGGGGGGATTACTTATTTTTCATAAAATCCTTGTAATCCAAAGGCTCATGACGTTTTGAGCATTAAGATATTCCAGTCTACGATACAAGAGCTGCATAAATTTTTCAACCTTTCCCTTTTCCCCATTCTTACCTATGTAATCCGTTACCCAATTTATTACAACCGTTACCCATCTTTCAGATAATAAGATTAACATTTCACCTCAGATGGAGCAAAGATAAAAACCAGACTTTACGCATCATTTCAAAGCGGGATAAGGGTTTACACGATTCCCAACAAGTATTCTGTTCAACTGATATTGAAGTAAATTTTAAATGGTATGTATCTTGCTTTTGAAGATAGCATGAAGTTAAAAGATCTCATCGGGGGTTTGTTATGAAAAAAGGCATGATTTTTCTTCTTAGTATATTGATAGTATTTTTATACAGCATCGCATCATATAGTTACGAAAGAAACATCAAAACAGTAGAAGGTCTGATAGAGAGTGTCTCAGGCGACTCTATCAAAGTTCGAGGCAGTTATTATGACATAACAGGTGTTCCTCTCGAAGATGCATCTGGAAAAAATGTGAAGAAAGACCAGCTAAAAGAGGGAAGGAAGGTTGAAATATTTTTCCAGGATAATAATATCAAAACCATATTAGTTTATCCCGAACATTTGAATGAATAAGGGGGACGTTATGAAACGATTAACCTTTGTAATAATTGTTGTATTATCGTTAGTCACTTTTTCTTTAAATGATACAGATGCTGCAATGACCGATTATTGCGTCGTACCTCCTTATGTTATTCAGGATGTCCCACCAAATGTCATGCTTCTCATTGACAATTCAGGGAGCATGTTTAATTTTGCTTATTTTGACGGCTTCACCACGACCGCTACAGGGGATGACAATGACTGTCATTCCTCCTCATCTCCATGCACAGGATTTACAGAGCCCGGCGCATATCCTACGTATACGTATTATGGTTATTTTGACCCGGATTACTGGTATACCTATACGTCAAGCAGATTCGTTCCTTCTGCTCCGAAAACAGGAAGTGGGTTACCTGGAGCAAGGGCAAAAAATTCAACTGAATGGGATGGAAACTTTTTAAACTGGATAGCCATGAGAAGGGTTGATATCATAAGAAGGGTTATGACAGGCGGAAAGACAGCAACAGGTGAGAGTTCTCCTTACAGCAGGCTCGTTGGAGAAATTGCTGATGATGATAGCAGGGGAATCTATAAAAGTATAACCAATATCCAAAACTATGTTGATAGTACATTTTCCGGGACGAGATGCATTACATTTGCTACAGGAAGCTCTGGTACATCAACTTTCAGCATACGGAGCACAAGTTCCTGCACCTCATCATCTGCAGGCACCTACAATGTAGCAGTAAGGGTTATGACACCTGTTGAAGGCGTTCTTCAGAATGTTATTGGTACGAGAGCACGATTAGGGCTAACGAATTACAATACAGACCAAGGCGGTAAAGTACAAGTTGCTGTTGCCAGTGGTAGCCTGTCAAGTATCGTAACCCAGATTAATAGTACAAGACCAAGCACCAATACACCTCTTGCTGAGTCACTCTGGACAGTGGCAGGATACTTTGCTCAGCAGGCGAGCATAGCAGGAGGACCTGGCCCAAGATACTCTTCAGGCGACTATTCGATAGGCAATAGTTATGACCCATACAATTATGGCACTTCAACTACTCCTCGATGGCCTTCCTGTTCAAAAAGTTATGTGCTGCTTGTCACTGATGGTGAACCGTGTTCTGATGGTAATCTTCCTGCTACTATAAGTAATTATGCCTCAGGGAAGTCTGCTTATAACTGTTCAGGTAGCAGTTGTCCTGCAGTTAGCCCTTTCCCTGCTGCAAGCTTTCCTTCCTGCGGAGCAGGTGGTAACGTAGCAGGCATTGAGGATGTAGCTTTATGGGCACATACAACAGACCTGAGGAATAACCCTACTCTCGGGGTTAATAATATGTCAGGTATTCAAAATTTAACACTTTATGCTGTCTTTGCTTTTGGTAAAGGTTCTACACTCCTCAGATATGCTGCCATAAATGGTGGCTTCGAAGACATTAACAGCAATAACCAGCCCGATCTTCAATCGGAATGGGACAGCAATGGTGATGGTGAGCCTGATAACTTCTATGAGGCTACTGAAGGGCATGAACTCGAACAGGGTATTACCAATGCCCTCTCAGCTATTCTCAGAAGGGCATCCTCTGGTACAGCAGCTTCTGTCCTTGCCTCTGGAGAGGGTCGAGGAGCAAATCTTGTTCAGGCTGTTTTTTATCCGAGGCGGAGATTTGGAAACGACATAGTATTCTGGACAGGGGAAAATCAAAATCTGTGGTACTATGTAGATCCATTTTTTACAAACAGCAATATCAGGGAGGATACAGTTGCAGAGAGTCCAGATAGAAAACTCAATCTTATTAATGACTATATAGCGCAGCTCTATTTTGATACTACTGCCCAGTTGACAAGGGCAAGACGTTATCAGGATACAGACGGTGATGGTGATGCTGATATCACAAAATCAACGGTTTCTTTCGAAAACATTGGAAATATCTGGGGAGCTGGCGAAATGTTATGGAGCAGGGATATTGCTTCAGATCAAAGGTCAATTTATACAACAATAACAGGGACAAATTTAATTTCCTTTTCTACGGCAAATGCATCAACATTGAGGTCATACCTGCAGGCTGTTGATAATACAGACTCTGAATATATTATCCGTTACACGCGTGGAGAAGGGCTTACTACCTTACTTGATGAAGATGGCAGCACAGTAATTGCTGGTGTTGATAGAATGGGTTACTGTTCGCTGACTACAACAACATCCTGTACAATTAACGCTAACTGCCCTTCTGGTGAGACCTGTATTCCAGATGGAATAGATGATTACAGAGGAAGGTATGCCAAGATTGGTTATGATACCCATGTATGGAAGTTCGGCGATGTAATAAATTCAACTCCGAGAATTGCTTCATGGATACCATTGAATACCTATGATAGCAAATATAATGACACTACGTACAAAGACTATACAGAAGCAGCAGGTTATACAAGCAGGGGAATGGTCTTTACAGGAGGGAATGATGGAATGCTCCACGCTTTCAAACTCGGAAAGCTTGAAATACCGGAGATTCCCGGATATACCTGTACCTTTGGTGCAAATGACAAAGCATGCCTGACAAACTCGACTGTGAGCAACCCCATCGGAAAAGAAGAATGGGCATTCATACCAAAGAATGCGCTTCCATATCTCAGATATATCACGGACCCAGACTACTGCCACGTCTTTACGGTTGATCTCAGTCCTTTTATCTTTGACGCAAGCATTGGCGCTCCGGGGTCAGGAGACATTTCAGGCAATATAAGAGATGTTCCGGCATGGAGGACAATTCTGATCGGTGGCATGAGGTATGGAGGGGCATGCAGAAATAGCACCGGATCCTGTAATTCAACAACAGGTGGTTTGCCAGACTGTGTTAAAACACCAATAAGTGGCGTAGGGTATTCTTCTTATTTCGCTCTCGACATTACAGATTCTCTCGCTTACCCGGATGATCCAGTCGGGCATCCTCCGCAGCTTCTCTGGGAGTTCTCGAGTGATAATCTCGGCTTTGCAACAACAGGGCCTGCAGTAGTCAGGGTTGGAGATCAAAACAAAAACGGTAAATGGTTTGTTGTCTTCGGCTCTGGTCCCACAGGCCCGATAGACACAACAGAACAACAGTTCTTAGGTCGCTCTGACCAGAATTTAAGGCTCTTTGTACTTGATCTGCAAACAGGCTCGCTCCAGCGGACCATAGACACTGGAATTCCTTTTGCCTTTGCTGGATCTATGCTTAATTCTACCAATGATCCTGATGTAGATTATAAGGATGATGTCATTTATATAGGATATGTGAAGAGAACAGGCTCAAGTCCAAACTACACCTGGACTGATGGGGGTGTTGGAAGGCTTGTAACAAAAGAAGATGCAAACCCTGCAAACTGGGTCTGGAGTCAGGTGATAGATGGGATTGGCCCTGTCACCTCATCTGTCGCACAGTTGCAGAATCAAAGAAAAGGTATCCTGTGGCTTTTCTTTGGAACAGGCAGATACTTCTATGAAGTGAGCACCTCCGTAGATGATGCAGACAACCAGAGGCGACTCTTTGCTATAAAGGAGCCTTGTTTCTCTAAATCGGGACTCAATAATATTTGCACAAGTACAGTAAGTCTTGGTGATTTGACTAATGTTACTTCTATTGGAAGCGTCCCCTCAGAAACTACTGCTGATTCCGCGAGTTTTAAAGGCTGGTATATTAATCTTGAATCTTCTGGTAACTACACGTACCTTGAAGGAGGCACCTCTGTTACGAGAGGTTACAGAGCTGAAAGAGTAATAACAGACCCATTAGCAACAACAACAGGTCTTGCATTCTTTACAACATATAAGCCATATAGTGACGAATGTGGGCTTGGTGGTAAAAGTTTCATATGGGGAGTTAGATACAACACAGGCGGTGCAGGTGGTACACTATTAAAAGGAACTGCATTGCTACAGGTATCAACAGGTAGCATTGAACAGGTAAATCTGTCACAATCCCTTTCTGAAATGGGCGGAAGGAGGACATCTGCACTGGAAGGTGTCCCGCCGACTGCCCAAGGCTTATCTTTATTGTCGCCACCTCCACCGGTAAAACGGACAATACATATAAAAGAGAGATGAGGGCATCAAAAATGTCAGTGATAAGTGTCAGTGGACAGGACAGTAAACATCATGAAGAAGACAGTTAATAGAATAGAAGATATGGATGTATTTAAGAAGGCTTTATGAATACCCGCGGCATAACATTAATTGAGTTAATAGTTGTCCTGTCAATAATCGGCATCTTAGCTGTTGCCCTCGGCTTTGAATTTACTGGATGGATGGGCAGATACAGGGTAGAAAGTCAGACAAAGGAAATGTATGTTGACTTGATGAATGCAAGGGCAAGAG
>DASPRG010000074.1:0-16131 GCA_035624555.1 Thermodesulfovibrionales bacterium | reverse complement strand
CTCCTGCCTTTTAAAAAGGGTGTGGGGATACTGTCGAAGGAACTTGATGTTCCCTTAGTGCCAACCTTGATCGATGGAACTTATGAGGTTCTTCCAAGAGGTGCTCTATGGCCTAAGTTCAAAAAGATAAAGGTCACTTTTAGCAAACCAATCTACCCTAAAGAGATAAACTTCTCTGAAAAACCGGATGATATGGATGATTATGAGTGGATTGTTTTGAGGCTGAGAGATGTTATTTCTAAGATGAAGGGAAAAGCAAACTAATTTCTTAATAGAAGCAATGTTGTCCGAAAGAGATTTGAAATTCCTTTTAACCATCTTACAAAACAATTGTGTCTTTATCAGTGCATTGTCTATAATCTAAAGAATGATAAAGGTTAAAAGGATATACGATCCTGTTTCGCCTGATGATGGCAAGAGAATTCTTGTTGATCGGTTGTGGCCAAGGGGTATTAAAAAGGATAAAGCAAAGATCGATGAATGGCTAAAGGACATCGCACCGAGCAACGGACTTAGGAAATGGTTTTCCCATGACCCTGATAAATGGAAAGAATTCAAAAATAGATATATAAAGGAGCTCAAGGACAATTCAGAGTTGATAGAAAGACTTAGAGCTGTTACAAAAAAAGAGAAAGTTACACTTCTCTTTTCTGCAAAGGATGTTGAACATAATAACGCTGTTGTACTTAAAGAAGTAATAGAGAAAAAATTTAAATGAGATGTAAAAGGGGTACCTTTTCGAGGTAATGTTGATAGAATTAGTTGGGAAGATTGTCGTGGTAGAAACAGGGGAAATGACCTATACAGGCAAGCTTATTGAGATAGGCGAGGATGAGGTTCAACTTGAGTCAAAGAGTGGCTGGATTGTCGTTCCCATCGAAAAGATTGCCTCCATTAGAGAGAAAAAAAGTTAGCCCAGATCTCCCAACAAGAACTGTATTAGTGTTATTGCTGAAATAGCTGCAGTCTCTGCCCTGAGAATTCTCTTTCCGAGTGTCGTTACAATAAACCCCTTTCCTTTTGCGATAGCGACCTCTTCTTTTGTAAAACCACCCTCAGGACCGATTACAAGGTGAATGGGTGAATTGGTGACTCGGCGAACCGGTGATAAAGACATTTTAGAGACTGCTTCTTTTATAGATATCCCCCCTTCTTCCCAGAAAATAAAGCCGTTCATTTCTCCGTTTCTCTTTAATTGTACGAGGAATTGATTAAATTCTTTCAGGTCACAAACTACCGGGAGCATACTCCTTCCTGATTGTCTTGATGCCTCTTCTGCAATTGTTCTCCATCGCGCAACTTTCCTGGTCTCTCTTGGCTGGCTTCTCTCAGTAATGACAGGTATTATCTCTTTAACCCCGAGTTCTGTTGCCTTCTGGATAACCATGTCCATTTTTTGTCCCTTCAGGAGCCCCTGTACAAGAATAATATTTAGAGGAGATTCCGTATCGCAGGTAAATTTTTCCAGGATCTCTACACATATTTCCCTTTTGTAAACTTTTAGTATATTCGTTCTGAGACAGTTTCCCTCTCCATCAAAGACAAAAAGTTCATCTCCTTTCTTGCATCTCAGAACAGTTGTGAGATACCTCGCCTTCTCGCCGGTGATAGATATTTTATTTTCTTTTGTAGACGGAGTTGGGATATATATTCGAGGCATTAGTTAATGTCAGACTACATCTCGGATCTTGAAAAGAGGTCTTTAAGTTTTTCTTTAAAGGATTTTGCTACCTCGTCCCCATCTGAACGGACAAATTCTTCGAGGAGTTCCTTTTGTCGCGGTGTAAGTTTTTTAGGCACGTCCACATAAACCCTCACAATCTGGTCACCCCTGACATGCCCACCTACCCTTGTCAGTCCCTTGCCTTTGATATGAAAAATTCTGCCTGATGGTGTTCCTGATGGTATCTTTATCTTTGATGTTCCATCGAGAGTAGGAACCTCTATCTCTGCACCAAGTGCAGCCTGAGGAAAAGAAATGGGCACTTCGCAGAATATTTCATTACCATCTCTTTTAAAGAATGGGTGTTCTTCAATATTCAGTACCACGAAGAGGTCGCCCGGGGGTCCTCCGTAAAATCCTGGATCTCCCTCACCAGTTATCCTCAGTCTTGATCCTGTATCAACACCTGCAGGTATTTTTACGTTTATAGCCCTGATTTTTTTGACCCTGCCCTGTCCTTTGCAGGATTTACAGGGGTCAGTAATTATCTTTCCAGTGCCATTGCATTTTCCACATGTCTTGGATATGCTGAAGAAACCCTGCTGAAATCTTACATGGCCAGTTCCCTTACAATTTGAGCATGGAATTGGGCCTTTCCCAGGTGCAGAGCCTGTGCCATGGCATTCGGTGCAGTTTTCCCACTTTGGCACCTCAATAGTCTTTTCTGTGCCAAATGCTGCATCCATGAGTGTGATATCGAGATCATATCTGAGGTCATTGCCTTTTGTCGGTCGTGCTCTTCGATGACCTGTAAAAGTCCCAAAGAAATCTCCAAAGATATCTTCAAATATATCTCCAAAGCCTGTTGTGAAGGCGCCAAAACCAGCTCCAACACCCTCTGCTATTCCGAACCTGTCATAATTTGCCCTCTTTTCAGGATCACTCAGGCAGGAATATGCTTCGTTGATCTCTTTGAATTTCTCTTCAGACTCTTTATCGTCAGGGTTTCTGTCAGGATGGTATCTCAGTGCAAGCTGCCTGAAAGCCTTTTTTAGGTCAGCTTCAGGTGCATCTTTCGGAACGCCCAGTATCTCATAATAATCCTTCATTTCTCCTTCTTATCAACATCCTCAAATTCAGCCTCAACAACCTCTTCTTCAGGGCCTTTTGGACCAGCTGCTCCTGCGCTCGCCTCTGCGCCCGACTGCGCACCAGTTCCGGCACCAGCCTGTGCACCAGCAGTCTTATAGATATGTTCTGCCAGCTTGTGGGACTTTGTAGTGAGATCTTCCATTGCAGATTTTATTTCAGATACATCATTACTGGTATCTTTTACCCTTCTGCACCTTTCAACGGCATCTTGAATGTCCGTTCTCTCTGATTCAGTAAGCCTGTCTCCATAATCCTTGAGAGATTTTTCTACAGTGTAGACAAGTGTATCAGCCTCATTACGTGCCTCTGCAATCTGTTTCTTTTTTCTATCATCCTCTGCATGTGATTCTGCGTCACGCATCATTTTCTTTATCTCATCTTCATTGAGTCCACTTGAAGCGGTTATTCTTATTGATTGTTCCTTACCCGTACCAAGGTCTTTAGCTGACACATGCAGTATGCCATTTGCATCAATATCAAAGGTTACCTCTATCTGCGGTATTCCTCTCGGTGCCGGCGGAATCCCTATAAGCTCGAAGTTCCCAAGGAGCTTGTTGTCTGCAGCCATTTCTCTTTCGCCCTGACATACTTTTATGGAAACGGCTGGTTGATTATCTGTTGCTGTAGAGAATATCTGACTCTTCCTTGTTGGAATGGTAGTATTTCTCTCGATTATTTTTGTAAAGATGCCACCAAGAGTCTCTATGCCAAGAGACAAAGGAGTTACATCAAGGAGAAGTACCTCTTTAACCTCTCCTTTCAGCACTGCAGCCTGTATTGCAGCACCTACAGCAACGACCTCATCAGGATTCACTGTTTTGTTTGGTTCTTTGCCAAAAAAGCTCTGGACTGTTTGCTGGACTTTCGGGGTTCTTGTCTGGCCACCTACAAGGAGTACCTCGTCTATATTTGTAGAAGAGAGGTTAGCATCTGATAAGGCATTTTTGCAGGGACCTGTAGTCCCTTCGATAAGATCCCCGACAAGCTGTTCAAACTTTGCCCTCGACAGTTTCATAAGCAGATGCTTGGGTCCTGTTGCATCAGCAGTTACAAAGGGCAGGTTTATCTCTGTTTCTGTCGCTGTTGAAAGTTCTATCTTTGCTCTCTCTGCAGCTTCCTTCAACCTCTGCAAAGCCATCCTGTCCTTTTTGAGGTCTATGCCCTGATCTTTCTTAAACTCTTCAACCATCCAGTCCATGATTCTGATGTCAAAGTCATCACCTCCAAGATAGGTATTACCATTTGTAGACTTGACCTCTATCACTCCTTCTCCGATTTCGAGTATTGATATATCAAAGGTGCCACCGCCAAGATCATATACAGCAATCCTTTCCTCTTTCTTTTTATCCATGCCATATGCAAGGGAGGCGGCTGTTGGTTCATTGATAATTCTCAATACATTCAGTCCTGCTATTCTTCCTGCATCTTTTGTGGCCTGTCTCTGGCTATCATCAAAATAAGCAGGTACGGTGATCACTGCATCAGTTATAGGTTCCCCGAGATAATCCTCGGCAGCCTGTTTTAGCTTTTGGAGAATCATTGCTGAGATCTCGGGAGGAGAATAACGTTTGCCCCTTATCTCCACATGGGCATCACCATTGGGTGCCTCAACAATCTTGTAAGGTAACCTTTTTCTTGCATGCTCTACTTCTGGAGAATTGTATTTCCTTCCCATAAGTCTCTTGATAGAGAATACCGTATTTTCAGGGTTCGTTATTGCCTGTCTTCTCGCTATCTGGCCAACGAGTCTTTCGCCTTTCTCGGTGAAAGCCACAACTGATGGTGTTATTCTGCTTCCCTCTTGATTAGGGATTACCACTGGTTCGCCAGCCTGAACCACAGAAACCACAGAGAACGTAGTTCCGAGGTCTATTCCAACTGCCTTTCCCATCTTAAGATTCCTCCTCTATAATTTTAATTTCATTTTCCACTTCTTCTTCTTTAGATTTGGCGGGCTTCTTTGATACTCCGACGAGAGATGCTCGTATTACTTTGTCTCGAAACATATATCCTTTCCTGAATTCCTCAACCACGATGTTTTCCTCAATATCATCGCGTTCAACAAGTGTCATAGCATGATGGATCGCGGGGTCAAAAGGTTTGCCCATTGAATTAATAGGAGTTAACTCAAATTTTTGAAGAATCCTCATAAGCTCCTTCAATGTTATCTCTACACCCTGCAGAATACTTTCAGAAGCCTCATTTTTTGAATGTTCCAGTGCCATTTCGAGATTATCAATTACAGGAAGCAGTTCATAGATTAGCTTCTCGTTGCCATATTTTACTAATTCTTCTTTATCTTTATTAACTTTCTTCTTGTAATTCTCGAATTCAGCATACAGTCTCAGGTATTTATCATTTGTCTCTTTTAGCTCAGCGGTAAGCCGTTCTTTCTCATCAACAGGTAACTTTTCAACACTCTCTGTTTCTTCCGGTTCAGCCAGTTCTTCATTGAGAGATACAGTTTTTTTGTTAAATTCGGACTCTTTCATCATTTACCACTATCTTTCTGCAAGCATCCTTGAGATAAATTTTGCTGTTGTATCGACGATGGAGATTGCACTTGAGTAATTCATCCTTGTAGGACCAATGATACCGATAACACCAATTGGTCGGTTGCCTTCCTTACAGGGAGAAACAACTATGCTCAGCTTTTTCATCTCTTCCATTGAATTTTCAGATCCTATAATTATCTGAACACCATCGGCCTCTGAAAGCTTGTCCAGTAACTTTATAACCGTATGCTTATCCTCTATAGCCCTTGATAGTTCTCTTATTTTCTGAAGATCTGCAAAATCAGGGAGGTCAAGTACCTCTGATAGTCCAGATACAAAAAGGTCGCCATAGGGTAAAAAGAATGCTTCCTTGCAGATACTTATAGCATTTGAGATGAGGTTATCGCAAATAGTCTTCTCCAGAGTCATTTCTTTGAGTATCTTCAGGCGAATCTCATCAAAAGTGCACCCAGAGAATTCTGAATTAAGGTATCCGGCAATCCTGTTAAGGTCTTTTTGCGTCATGTGCAGATCAAAAGATAAAACTTTGTTCCTGATAATCCCATCATCGGTGAATAAGACTGCTGCAATCCTGTCGGCTCTGAATCTCAAAAGGTCAATCTTTTTCAGGGTAGCTATATTCGGTTTCGGAGACATTGCAACCCCAAGGTAATGAGATAAAAGAGATATGGTTCTTGTTGTCTCACTGAAGAGCGTATCAATGTTATCCCTTAAGGTCTCGAGCCCTTTATGGAGCTCTCGCAAGAGTCTTTGATTTGCATAATCTTCTTCAGCTACCAAAGAGTCGACATAGAACCTGTAACCCCTGTCTGTTGGTACCCTTCCTGCTGATGTATGGGGTTGTCTCAGAAAACCCATGTCTTCAAGATCAGCCATGATGTTTCTTATAGTTGCAGGAGAAAGACCAAAGGAATATTTTTTTGCCACTGTCCGCGATCCTACAGGATCAGGAAAATCTATATAATTTTTGACAACGGCACAGAGGATTTTTCTGGTTCTTTCATCAAGCATATCGTGACATATAACGCTTTAGCACTCTTAATGGTTAAGTGCTAATACTTTAGCAAGTAACGAATTAGTGTGTCAAGGGTGCGAAAATTCAAAAAGGAAGGAATTTGGGCATTTTGATACCTTTTTTCCCTTTAAACATCTTGAGCATTTTCTTTATTTCTATATACTGCTTGATAACTCTATTGACATCTGCAACGGTTGTCCCACTTCCTGTAGCAATTCTTCTGCGTCTGCTCCCATCAATGATATTGTGATTTTTCCTTTCCTTTTTCGTCATAGAGTTTATTATTGCTTCAACCTTTACCAGTTCTTTTTCATCAACTTGCAGATTTTTCATCTTGTTAAAGCCAGGGATCATACTGAGTATGTTTTCCAATGGTCCCATACCCCGCAGCTTTTTGAGATGCTCTCTCAGATCATCAAAGGTGAAGGATTCGTCTATGATCGCCTTCTGGAGTTTTTCTGCCTCTTTCTCATCAAAGGATTTCTGTGCCTTTTCTATCAAGCTCAAAACATCGCCCATACCGAGTATTCTTGAGGCAATCCTTTCGGGATAAAAAGGTTCAAGCATGTCGATCTTTTCTCCGACGCCAATAAATTTTATTGGTTTTCCAGTTATCGACCGAATCGAGAGTGCCGCCCCACCCCTCGCATCACCGTCCATTTTGGTGAGTATTATCCCATCAATGCCTACCTGCTCATCAAAGTTTCTTGCAATATTGACTGCATCCTGTCCAGTCATCGCATCTGCAACAAGGATGACCTCTCTCGGTAAAACCTTTTCCTTTATCTTTCTTAACTCAGTCATCAGGGATTCATCAATGTGCAGTCTTCCAGCAGTGTCAAAGATAACAACATCTCTTGCATCAAGCCTTGCCTTCTTTATTGATTCCTCGCACAAACTGACAGGATCTTTGATCTCTTTCGAAGAATATACTGGCACATTGATCTGCGAGCCGAGGGTAACAAGCTGGTCTATTGCAGCGGGTCTCTGAAGGTCTGCTGCCACCAGCAAAGGTCTTCTGCCTTCTTTCTTGAAGTTCTTTGCAAGTTTTGCAGCCGTTGTAGTCTTCCCCGAACCATGCAAACCTACGAGCATTAAAACCGTCGGGGGATTCGGAGATAGTTGAATTCTGCTATTCGTCTTTCCAAGCAGTTCACAGAGTTCTTCATTGACAACCTTTACGACTTGTTGTCCGGGTGTAAGACTCTCAAGAACTTCCTTTCCAATAGCTTTCTCTTTAATCTTCTGGACAAAATCCTTTACGACTTTGAAGTTAACGTCGGCCTCGAGGAGTGCGAGTCTGATTTCTTTCAGTGCGAGCTCAACATCCTCCTCTTTTAAAAGACCCTTCCCTTTTAATCGTTTGAAGATGGATTCTAATTTGTTGCTTAGTGTTTCAAACACGTATGGAGTACCTCAATCTTCCTGATGGTAAGAAAGCACAAGTAGTTTTATTAAGCCTTCAATGATGACGGCATCAGACTCCATGAATGTTCAGAAGAGAATCTATCTTTGTCTTTAACTGTTGCTTGGGGATAGCGCCCACTATGGAATCAACCGTACGACCATCTTTGAAAAACATAAGGGTGGGAATGCCCATGATGTTATACTTGCTGGCAATATCAGAATTTTCATCAGTGTTGAGTTTCATGAACTTCATTTTTCCCTGGTATTCCTTTGCTAACTCCTCAACAGTAGGTGATACCATTCTACAAGGGGCGCACCATGCAGCCCAAAAATCAACCATGACAAGCCCTTGAGCCTTAATCACCTCGTTATCCCACGTGGATGATGTAACATCAACTACACCTTCTGCCATAAGAACCTCCTCTATACCCCGCTTTTGTGGCAAGGTAAATTATGCATTTTTAAAATTATATTTTTTGTAATAAATCTTTGTCAACATTGCGAATTGATCTCTATTCTCATTTCGATACATTTTTAATGAAGAAAGGGGAAAAAATTCTTGACATGTGTAATCCGCTGAGTATGCTATAGGAGATGGACAGTAGGGTATTTACGGTCTTTAAAGATGTTATTCATCCCTATGATAAGTTGTTCTCCACGATAACAATGAAGACATAAGGGTCTATGACCCGTAGTGGTCTACGACCCGTAGGGAAAAGATAATGGAATGTCCTTATTGTCAACATGAGAATACATCTTCTGCAAAGTTCTGCATAGAGTGTGGTTTTCAGCTTGCCTCTGATCAAAAAGTTGTGAAGATCCTTCCAGAAGAAAGGAAAATTATTACCGTGATGTTTGTTGATATTTCCAGATTTACTTCAATATCCGAACAGATGGATCCCGAAAAGGTAAGGGATTTAATCGATGCCTGTTTCGAACATCTGGTATCAATCGTGAGAAAGTACGGTGGCAAGCTGGAAAAGTATGTTGGGGACGAAATAATGGCGGTCTTTGGTGTGCCCCTCTCCCATGAGAATGATCCAGAAAGGGCCTTGCGAGCAGGCCTTGAGATGATGGAATCAATGGCGAATTTTAATGCAGCTCATTCAACAGATTTAAGTCTTCATATAGGTATCAATACAGGTATGGTCATTGTAGGGGGCATTGGCGTTAGCGAGCGACAGGAAGTAATGGGTGATACCGTTAATGTTGGTTCCAGGCTGAAAGATCTTGCAAAAGCCGGGCAGATCTTTGTGGGGCCTACTACCTATCGGTTAACGAAGAGTATCTTCGATTTTCAAGAACTCGGGTCAACCCGGTTAAAGGGCAAGTCAGAGCCTGTTTTAGCATACAGGTTACTGAGTGTACCGAGGCGTTCATATGACAGAAAGAAACAAACAGTAAGGAAGATAGGCTCACCAATGGTAGGACGTAATATTGAATTTTCCTCTTTCATTGGTAACATAGGCCGTCTCTTGGCAGGTCAGGGAAGTATTATGTCTGTCGTTGGTGATGCAGGTCTCGGTAAATCACGCCTCTTGGCAGAGTTGAAGAAACAGGTTACAGGATGGAACCTGCTGTGGCTAGAAGGTAGAGCTCTTTCCTTTAGCAAGGCAATCAGCTATTGGCCGTTCCTGCAGATCATAAAAAGTTGCTCAGGAATTACTGAGGAAGATGACGAAAGTGATGCCTGGGAAAAGCTTGAGAGGAAAGTCACGTCACTGTTTCCGGGTCAAGTAGCAGAAATCCTACCCTATCTCGCAAGTTTATTAGCCCTACAGGTAAGAGAGGGTTTAGAAGAGCGGGTCAAATACCTGGACGGAGAAGCTATGGGCAGGCAGATCTTTCGGGCAACACGAAGATTTTTCGAGCAACTCTCCACGAGGCAACCATTGCTTCTTATCTTTGAAGACCTCCATTGGGTCGACCAATCTTCGGTGGATCTTTTAGAGCATCTCTTTCCTCTTGTAAGGGAAGTACCCCTCATGATCTGCTGTGTCAGTCGTCCTTATCATCACTCCCTCTCCAAACATCTGCATGAGGTATCCGCAAGAGATTATGCTGACCGTTATACTGAGATCGCCATTACTCCTCTTTCAACTGACTCCAGTGCTGTACTTCTTAATAATCTCGTGGAGATTAGAAAACCAACTTCAAGATCAATAGATCTAATCCTGCAAAAAGCTGAGGGAAATCCTTTTTTTCTGGAAGAGGTAGTACGTTCACTTATTGATATGGGAACCGCTGAGCAGAATGTGTCAACAGGTCGCTGGCAGATCACCAAAGCAATTGAACATATCACCATACCTCACACATTGCGGGGGGTGATTGTTGCCCGTATTGACAGTCTTGCTGAGAACACTAAAGAAGTACTGAAGATTGCATCTGTGATCGGGCGTAGCTTTTTCTATCGAGTGCTCAAAGATGTTTACGAAAAGAAAAAGGGATTAGATGTTCATCTTGAGAAGTTACAACAATTAGAACTCATCCGTGAAAAGAATCTTTTTCCAGAACGTGAATTTACCTTTAAACATACACTAACCCAGGAAGTTACGTATGACAGCATACTCCTAAAGCGTCGGCGTGAATTGCACCATCGGGTAGGAAAATGTTTCGAAGAGTTGTTTGCAAATCGTCTTGAAGAGTTCTACGGCCTTCTTTCCTATCATTTTGCACAGGCAGAAGACTGGGAGAAAGCCCAGGACTATCTGTTTAAAGTTGGTGACCGTGCAGTAAAGGTGGCTGCTGATGCTGAAGCCCTGTCTCACTACCAACAAGCAATGGCTGCTTATGAGCGCGCTTTTGGTGACCTTTGGAATCCATTTCAGAGGGCAGTACTGGAGCGGAAAATGGGTGAAGCCTTTTTCAGACGGGGAGAACATCATAAAGCTGCAGAATATATGCAGCGGGCATTGACCTACATTGGAAGTCCATATCCAATATCACGCTGGGGTATTCGAATATCTGTTGCAAAGGGTCTTATGGAACAATTAGGCCACCTCTGGCTGCCGGGTTTGTTATTCCGTCACGGACCTGATCGAGATGACCCTGCAGTAGAAGAGCGTTCACGTATTTATGAAGTGACAGGCTGGATTAACTACTTTATCGACAGGGAGCGACTTTTACTTGATGCGATCACATTACTGAACTTCTCAGAACATGGAGGTTTTTCACTCGGAATCGTACAGGGATGCATGGGAGTAGGTTTAATTTTCGACCACATACATATGTTCAGGCTTGCTGAGAGATACCATCAGCGAGCTGTAACGCTTGCAGAGGAGATCAAGAACCCTATAGCAGTGGGTCTCTCCTATCTCGGTAGAGCAATACATGAAGACATCCTCGGTAAATGGAAAGTAGCAATTGAGGATTGTCAAAAGGCATCAGAAGCATTCTGGACAGCAGGCAATCTGCGTGGATGGGGAGCTGCAAACTCTCTCTGTGCCGAACTGCTTCATTACCAGGGAAACTTTACCCAGAGCTTTGAAATATTCCAAAATATCGCCCAAGTAGGACAGGAAGGAGCTGATCACCAGATCTGGGGATGGGGATTGTGGGGACAGGGGCTCAACCTTTTGTGTTCTGGTAACTTCGGCGGATCTGAAGAACGCCTACAGAAATCTATCGATCTGCATATGACTATACCTGATTATCAGGGGATGGTAGATGCAAAACGTGATCTTGCAAAATGCTATCTGTGCCAGGGCAAACTGAAGCAAGCCCTTGAAGTATTGGAGAAGGGTGAACAAGTTGTTTTAGAGCAAGGATTGAAAGGTCCGCCTATCACCCGATTCCATAATGTCCTGGCAGAGGCTTATTTTATTGTAGCAGAAAAGTTGGAAGGACTTGAAAAAGTTGAGACGATCAAAAAAGCGAAACGTGCTTGTCGTAAGGCTCTGAAAGAAGCCAAAATTTATCGCGGAGGGTTACCACATGCCTGTCGTGTAAAGGGCACCTATGAATGGATCAATGGCAGGTTTGCTGTAGCCCGGAAATGGTGGCAACGAAGCTTATCCATCGCAGAGAAGTTAGGGGCACGTCACGAGCTTGGCACGACGTATCTAGAAATGGGTAGGCGTACAGGAGATCCCATCTTTTTGAAACGTTCAGAAACGATCTTTGATAAAATTGGAGCCCAACGTGACCTATCGGCAACACAAAAACTTTTATACCTAACCCAGAGGAATGGAGATGATTCTAAAGAGTAATGATCTGAAAACCATAATCACCTCAAATGAGATGAATAATCCTGACTTTCTGTGAGTTGATTCATTGACAGTCCTGAACTTTTCTGTTATTTTGTAAAAATGAGAAAGTATCTTCTGTTTACTATCATTTTAGTGATTCTTCCCTTGCATAAAGATTCCTATGGCTTTGATATAACCGGTTTACAGCCAACGTCTCCTTATGGCGTCTTTTCAACTTTCAGTGCTGAGAGTCCTCCAAAAGGCAAGATCGCCCTCTCTACTGATGCTGAAATTTTGTTTGATCCTGATTTTTACCGGTTTTTATTGAAGACAGCATACGGCATTACAGATACTCTTGAACTTGACATGACAATTCCCTACATTTATAACTGGGCTGACTCTACAGACGGATTTGAGGACATCGCCATCGGGTTAAAACATAGATTCTTAGATGAAGGCAGGCATGGTGTATCCATAGCATATATTCTGAATGCTTCCCTGCCGTCAGGACGCGATGAATTCAGTACAAATGGTAGTTTTGGTGGTGGGCTCATTGTCAGTAAAAGGATGGGACCGGTCAAGGGACATGCAAACATCTTTTATGAAAAGCCTGGTAAAGGAAGTCTCCATAAAGAGATAATTTTGGCAGCAGGGCTGGACTTTGCTGCAGCCCATAATGTTAAGATTCTTGCTGAAATATACTCTAAGAAAGGTTATGATTCTAAGAAATTTGACTCCACAGAGGCAAGGATTGGTTACAGGATAAAGGCTTCTGACATGATATATACGACCTTGGGTATCGGGTTTGATATTGACAGTAAAGATCCTCATTACAAGATATTGCTTTCTGTGAGCTTCTTTTTACCTCAAGAAAAGAAAGTTATTAAAAAAATATATGAAGAAGAGTAGGTAGAAAATGTTTGATATCGGCATGCCAGAGTTGATAGTAATATTTATTGTTGCTCTCCTCGTCTTCGGGCCCAAAAGGCTTCCCGAATTAGCAAAAGCAGCTGGCAAAGGGCTTGCTGAATTAAAAAAGTCATTACACGATGTGAAGAGGCAGGTAGAGACTGAATTTAAGGAGTCTACCACTGACATTCAAGAGGCGGTAAAAGGCATAGACAAAGGAACAATTGGCGAAGGGCTTATTGATTTTAAAAAGTCATTACAGGATATAAAGAAACAAGTAGAGAGTGGGTATAGAGAGGCTATCAATACCTCTGCTGACCGACAACCAGTAATGGACATAGAAGAAGAAGCAGCAGAAGAAGAAGGGGAAGAAGAAAAGAAAGAGGAAGAAAAACAAAAAGAAAAGGAAGAAAAAAAGAAAGAAGGCATAGATGAAAGAAACTAAGATGCCTTTAACAGCGCATCTTGCAGACTTAAGAAAAAGGATTTTTATCTCCCTCATTGCTATCCTTATAGGATTTATTGCCACCTTTTCCTATTCCGAGGAGCTTTTTAGATTTTTAACCTTCCCTCTGAGGTATCAAGTTTCACTCAGTATCTCCTCGCCTTTTGTGCAGCTCGTAGAAAAAAACGTAAAAAATAATCCCACACTTGTATTTCTGGCCCCTGCTGAGGCCTTCTGGATGCATATGAAAGTCTCTCTTATAGCAGCTGTTGTCCTGTCCCTGCCTGTGATTTTTTTACAGCTCTGGAAATTTGTATCACCCGGTCTGCAGCATAAGGAGAAGAAATATGTAATTCCTTTTGTAATAATTACAACAACATTTTTTTTAATAGGTGCTGCATACTGTTATTTTCTTGTGCTTCCCTTCGCAATGGGCTTTCTTCTTACCTATAAGACAGAATTCATGACCCCAATGATTTCTGTTGGCAACTATGTTGACTTTTGTCTTAAGTTTATACTTGCCTTTGGGGCAATTTTTGAACTTCCTATAGCAATCATCTTTTTTACCCGTATGGGTTTTGTAACTCCCAAGACCCTTGCAAGGCACAGAAAATATGCTATTTTAATTGCCTTTATTGTAGCTGCTATTGTTACTCCAACCCCCGATGTATTTAACCAGACATTGATGGCCGTGCCTATGATAGTGCTTTACGAGATAGGTGTACTCGTTTCGAGGATATTTGTAAGGAAAAAGGCTGTTTAATGCCTACAATAAGGGGAAAGAGTCTCAAGGCGATTGCCTATGATATTTCAGAGGGATATCTTGCAGTGAACCCTATATTTTTGAAGCCCCTTGATGATGAATCCCTGAAGGGACTCCATAGTGAGATCATGAAGGCCCAGTCGGAGATCAGGGCTGAGAAGTTTCCCCACAGTGATACTCAGTTAATACGGTGGAGGAATATGCGACTCCAGAGACTCCATCAAGCCTTAATAATAGTCAAGAATTTTGCCAGAGAAAGAAGAATAATCCTTGTTTGACGTTTGACATGTGTCGGATACTATGGTAGTTTTTTAATATGGAGCAATTTGAAGATATAAAAGAAGATATAAAAGTAGTAAAAGATATCCTTCAAAATGTCATAAAGGCTAAAAAGACCCTCAGGATGTATCCCAAGAACAATCCTATGTATGTAAAGACATTGGAGGATTTATACGCCAGATTTGGTGACTTTCTGAATGATAAAGGTGATCTCTCCTTTAAGATAAAACAGAATAGCATTTTTTATAATTCAGAAGAGATATATCATAATCCTGAGAAAGAAGATAACTTAGCGCTTTTCTTTTTCAAAGATGGTTTAAGGGAGTTAACATTTAAACAGGGGTTGCTCCAGGAAGAACTTGAGAATTTCATGAAGGTTATTGCAATGGATTTTGACAGGGAAGCAGCCGATGATGATGTCGTCACTCTCTTATGGGAAGAGGACTTTCAGAATATCCAGTATATTGTAGATGATACTGTTCTCCTGGATGCTGAAGGAGATGATTATGAGATTCAGGCGGTAAATTCAGCGAAGCAGCGGGTCTCAGATATTGAGGGTCTCATGAAGGCTTATGTCGAGGAATTCAAAGAAGAAGATATAAAAGATGTATCTGTTATCTCTTTTTCTGATAGGGATTTGCAGATACTCATGAAGGAACTGGAAAATGACTCGAGTAATAAGATAGACAAACTAACTGCAATCCTTTTCGAAATGTTTTACAATTCCGGGGAAATAAGCGGGATTCTTGACGATACCCTGAAGTTTTTCAAGGAAACCATTAAGTTCTCTTTGAGACAGGGGGACATCCATGTAGTAGTACAGATCATAAAGAGGGCAAAGGAAGTACTTGAAGATCCGCAATCTACGGACGACATGAAAAAATACATAAGAATGCTTCTTATGTATCCAGGAACCGATGAGGTTATGAGCATTCTCAATGAGGTTTTGGATAGTAATATCGAAATAGGGGATGAGATCTTTAATGAATTTATAGCATTACTTGACAAAAAGGCGATACCACCTTTTGTAAAAGTCCTTGCGGAGATAAAAACACCCCTTGGAAGGAAAAAGGTCATTGAAGCTCTCGTTTTTCTTGGCAGACAAGATATAGGGACTCTTGCCACAGCCCTGAACGATAAGAGATGGGATGTTGTGAGGAACATTATTTATATTCTGAGAAAGATCAAAAATAAAGGAGCAATTGAGTACCTTCTGAAAGCTTTAAAAAACGAAGACCCGCGTGTCAGAAAAGAAGTAGTCAAAGCCCTTGCTGAACTTGGTGGCCAAGAGATATTGAAACCCTTGAAAGAGCACCTTGACGATCCGGATGTTGGTGTCAGGATTGAATCTGTCAGAGCTATTGGAAACACAGGTTCAATTGCACCGAAAAGAATAATCCTTGACAAGATCTCCGATAAGATGTTCAAAGAAAGGGATTTTGAAGAGAAAAAAATATTCTATGAAATGCTCTCTAAGTGGAATGATGCGGAGGTGTTTGGTTTCCTCATAAGAATATTGAGGAAAGGTTCTTTTCTCTGGTGGGACAAGAACTACGACGAAAAGGCATGTGCAGCATTCTGCCTTGGTCTTCTGGGTAATAAAGATGCTATACCTTATCTCCATAAATATAGCCTCTCCAAAAATAAACTCCTTAGAGAATTTACTCAATCTGCTATAAAGAAGCTTGAACATGGCAACTAAAGAAGTGAAAAAAGTTCAGAAAAGTGCAAGCGAAATAGTCAATCAGCTTTCCATTGTCTTGAAGACGGCTCTCATTCATGACCCAAATAATAT
>DASPRG010000033.1:0-9617 GCA_035624555.1 Thermodesulfovibrionales bacterium | reverse complement strand
AAGGCTCCTTATTTTACGAAAATCAGGATCTTTGGAGCATTTCTGAACGACCGCTATGATGAGTTTATCCCAACCAAAAAACGATTTCGTGCAAATGAGATTTATAAATTTGGTTGGTCATAATATCGAAAACGTAGTATCGAAAACGTAGGGACACTTTCTATATTTCTAAAAAAAGGGCATGAAGAAAGGGACAACCCCCATATTATTGTTTCTGATAAAAAAATATGGGAGTTGGAGCCTGTCTAAAAACACACATTTTGTCATTGTCCGGCTTGACCGGACAATCCCGAACCCTTAAAAACACTGGATTCCCTCTATGAGTCGTAGACCGATCGAGTCGGGGAATGACATACTACATAAATCTTAGTTTTTAGACAGGCTCTTCGTCCCTATTTCTCTTATTTAAAAACGGACATTATCTCTTTCTCTGCCATCAATATAAAAACGTTCTTTTCTCACTTCTCAGGATCTACAAGCACAACCGGGGCTAAATGAACTTCAACATCTTTTACACCTGGAATGCTTTTCGCAATTTCCTCCATTTTATGAATCAAATTTTCATCTTGAAACTCTGTAGCCTTAGCTTTTATTGAGACAGTCCCGTTTCTGGCAAATACTTCGATGTCGGGTTTCAGGTCAATCAGAGCAGCTTTGACTCTGGCAGCAGTTAGCAGATGATCGACTGCCTTCTGTGATTCCGGTGTTGTTTTGAAATGTTCCAGCCTTACTGTGTGGCTAATAATATCTGCCGCATCATCTGCCGTAATTTTCTTAATGTGAATAACCAAATCGTAGAGGCTTGGATCCCATGTGTCAATTCCATGAACGTATTTGCTCCATTTCCTTCTTTCTCTGTCATCATTTTTCAGAATACGCAACGCCTCTCTCTTTGAAATTCCTTCACGTTCCACCTCGAGTTTCACGCGTTCCTCCATATCGGCAATGATTCGAACCTTGAGCACATGAGGGATACCCTTGATAAAGAAATGACCAGCAAGACCATGGTATACCACATTGTCCTTTTGAAAAAGCTCCAACATGGCAACCTGCAAGTAGGCGAGATATCTTTCTTTTGAGTAGCCAATTCTTTCCAGAATGGAAGGGGCATCGTGTATGGCGCGAACCAGTTTAATTTCAGGGATATTGAATTCTTTTGATGCCTCAATGATAACGTCCCTTGCAACGCACTCATACCCTAATTTTTGTGCTACTTTCTCGGCTACTTCTTTTCCTTTGCTGTAAGAGCCCCTCGAAATAGTAACAATCGACATCGTAAGCCTCCTTTAATGTTGTAATAATCTAATATACAGGTATGAAATAGAATAAAACTGTCAGTAGATGTCTGATTTTATTGTAAGACCATGACTCATTACATTGTCAGCATTTATCCTACAAAAATTTACAAAATTAATTGTATAGTTCTATTTTACTACTAGCATTTTTAATTGTCCCTAATTAATCACTTTTCTTGTTCAACTGATCTTATGAATTCTAGATATTTCGAGTCTATTTCTGTAAATTCAATGCCCATACCATTCTGCCGTTTAAATTCGATGATATTTCTTGCGTACCTGACTATACCTTTTAATACGCAAGAAAGTTCACCCGTTAGATGTAGGTTTATGTCAACCGGAGTTCCAACACGAAAGCTTGCCTGTGATCTAAAGAAGAATCCTTTCATAGAAACTCTAACGGTAGTCCCCCTTATTAAATAGTCGCCAGTGCTTATCTCTGCAGGAAGTTTTATTAGGTACCTTGGGTTTTGTCTTTTGGCGACCATATTGTTTAATATTAACAACTTATCGAGTACAAAACTACGTGATTGCGATCATAGAGTTAAACACTGATCAGATGATGTTAGTAAATCAAAGTATGTTGGCTAAGTGGGTGTGTTCCTCCTTCCCTTTAGGTTACATATTTGTAACAATGGAAAATATATCCTTGTCTTTTGTGCTGTAATCATTTTACATAGAGAAATTTACACTACCCCGGAATTTAGCGTCCCCCTAAAATTAATAATTGTGTTAAAATATTTGTTAATCAGCTGACCAAACTAATAAACCCTTCAATTTCCCTCCTATTGTCAAAAACAAAAGGGAGTAATCATATTTTTGGGGACCTTGGTGTTACGCTGAAATTAATATATTTATTTAAGGAGAACTATGAGAGGAAAGAATGAATTTTGAAGATTTTAATCTAAATGACGAGACAATAAAGGCTATATCAGAAATGGGATTTGAGGAGCCAACACCTATTCAGGTCTCTACTATACCACTCATAAGGGGTGGGCATGACATTATAGGACAGGCACAGACTGGAACAGGAAAGACTGCTGCCTTTGGCATCCCCATCGTAGAAAGATGTCAGAACGGGAGAAATCCATTTGCTATTGTACTGGAGCCAACGAGGGAGCTGGCAGTTCAAGTTGCGCAGGAGATTTACAGAATAGGCAAGTTCAAAAAAATTAGTGTCCTGCCTGTTTATGGGGGTACATCTATTGAGAGACAGATAAAGATCTTACAGCGTGGTGTCAATGTAGTTATTGGAACACCGGGTCGTATTATAGACCATTTAAGGAGGAAGACCCTTTCTCTTTCAGAGGTAAAAATTGTTGTTCTCGATGAAGCGGATGAGATGCTCGATATGGGATTTATTGAGGATATAGAGACGATACTCAAGGCAATACCTGCAGAAAGACAAAACCTCTTATTTTCAGCCACAATGCCGCAGCCAATAGTTAATATTGCGAGGCGATATATGAGGAATCCCGAGAAGATAAGGGTCAATACAAAGGGTGTTGTTATTCCAAAGATAAAGCAGATATTTTATGAGGTCAGGGAAGAAGACAAAGTTAATGCCCTTTCAAGGCTCCTTGATGTGGAAGAGCCACAGCTTGCCATTGTCTTCTGCCATACAAAGAGGGATGTTGATGAGGTCTCCATGAAACTCAGTCAGATCGGATACAATGCAGCCGCCCTTCATGGTGATTATGCACAGGCAAGAAGGGATGAGGTCATGAATAAATTCAAGGGAGGAATGCTTGATATCCTCGTTGCAACTGATGTGGCTGCGAGGGGACTTGATATCAAGGACGTTACACATGTCATCAATTACAGCATCCCTCAGAATCCTGAAAGGTATGTTCACAGGATTGGAAGGACAGGAAGAGCTGGAAAGTCAGGAATAGCAATAACCTTTGTTAATCCAAGGGAATATAAGCATTTACGGTTGATAGAAAAAACTGCGAGGACAATAATTGACAGGAAGAAATTACCTTCACCGGCAGATGTCGTGAAGGCAAGAGAGAAAAATATTGTCAGGGATATTACCGAGATAATTAAGGAAAATAGACATGTAGAATATATTCAGGCAGTCAAAGAGCTGTCAGACAGCTACGGATTCGGCGATGTTGCAGCAGCAGCCCTCTATGCCGCATATGGTGAGATTAAGGGAAAACCTGTAGACGAACATTATGAAAAAAATAAAATGGTTCGATTATTCATGACTATTGGCAGAAAGGATAAGATAGAAGTGGACGATATTATAAAATCTATTGCATTAGAAGCACATATTCCCTTTAGTAAAATTGGGAAAATCGATGTCTTCGATAAGTTCACTTTTGTGGAAGTTCCTCAAGAATTTTCTGATAGGGTGATACGCTCTGTGAATGATATCATGATGAAAGGCAAAAGAGTTAAGGTTCAACAGGCAAAGGCAAGGACCACTAAGTAATTTAGCCTGCTTTCTGAACGAAATCAAGGATGGTATTTTCAGAACAAATTATCAAATTAAGGAGGAGGAACTATGAAGACTTTAGTTTGCGTTGTTATAATCGGGATATTGTTTTCCATCGTAGGCGTGTCATCAGTCCAGTCCCAGACTCAAGAGGTTGATGGATACACCTTGATAAGGGGGCCATTAGGCACATCAGTTTGTCTGGGCAGATGGGTACCGTCGCGAGATGTTGCTCTTCCCGGTGTTTGTGAGGGACAAATGGTAGATGTTACTCAACTCACTGCCATTTCCTCCAAAGTGACTGCCGATAGGCTGGATCAGATGCTCCTTGCCCTTGCATCGCTCGATCAGAAACTGGCTACCAACAACGATCTGCTCAAACAGCTTATCGAGACCAATGTCAAAACCCAAACCTCGATCGACCAACAGGTCAGGCAGGTCAGTGATCTTCTGCGAGAGACGATTACCAGCAGGTTCGACGCATTGCCCGAGGAAATACTGGCTAACGATTTGTTCAAAAAAGAGCTCGAGAAGCTCAAAGAAGATATTCTGAAAGAAGTTGAAAAGCACTATTTAAAACAGCCAGCGTCCTCAACAAGATAAAGAAATTTAAAGATGCACATTGTCCCCTGGAAAGGATGACAACTTTCTGTTACTGAATTTGAGTACTCCTAGACCTGGCGTGATGTTATCTATAGATGAGCTGAGCAGTTATTATCTCAAACCGATCTGAAAAGGCTATTTATGCGAGGGACGACTCTTTTTGTAGCCTCTCCCATTCCCTGTCAATATCCTCCTGAAACTTTTTTATGAGCCATTCATTTTCAGGGCTGAAGAGGTGTTTGAACCTTCCCTGTGGCTTGAGAAAATCTACAATAGGTTTTTTCTCTTTTGGTTTAAAGGTTATTCGTGTGACCCCATTTTCGACTTCATAGAGAGGCCAGTAGTATGTATCCACTGCAAGCCTGCTCAGCATGATGGCATCGTCGGTCCTCGATCTCCAGCCACGATTACAGGGTGAGAGGATATTCATAAACTTCGGACCTTTTATTGAGTGTGCCTTTCGAACCTTTTTCATGAGGTCAAGCCAGTTGCTTATCGATGCCTGTGCTGCATAGGGAATATCATGGGCTGCCATAATCCTCGTGAGATTCTTTTTCTCCTGTACCTTTCCTGGAATCACTGTTCCAGAAGGACATGTTGTGGTTTCTGCACCGAGAGGAGTAGCGCTTGAGCGCTGTATGCCCGTATTCATATAGGCTCCGTTGTCATAGCAGATATAAAGCATATCATGTCCACGTTCCATTGCGCCTGAAAGACTCTGGAGTCCTATATCATAGGTCCCGCCATCACCGCAGAAGGTCACGAACTTTATTTCCTTATTAATCTTGCCTTTCTTTTTCAGAGCCCTGTACATTGATTCTACCCCTGAAATCGTTGCAGCAGCATTCTCAAAGGCGCTGTGTATCCAGGGAATCTTCCATGCGGTATACATTGAGATACATGAGGAGACTTCAAGACACCCTGTAGAAGAACATGCAATTACTGGATACTCTGATGCGAAAAGAACCATCTTTACGACTATCGGAGCTCCACAGCCAGAACACATTCTGTGACCATGCGTGAAGAGGTCTTCCTTTCTCGAGAGTTCTTTCAACCTGAGTTCTACTGCCATCTTATTCCCTCACCATCCTGTCACCCTGAACTTGTTTCAGGGTCTCTAACTCATTGAAATGATTAGATGCTGAAATAAATTCAGCATGACATTTTTTTACTCTCTTACACCGATATATTCTTTCACAACACTCACTTTATCCGTCTTTACTATTTCTACAAGCTCAGACAAGACCTGCTCTGCATCTTTGGGGAGATAATCCCTCCCGCCTAACCCGTATATCTTATTTATCATCTGTGGTCTCTTCTTAACCTGATAAAGGGCAGAACTGACTTCAAGGAAAAGAGGGCCGTAACCACCGGAAGAATCTGCTCTGTCCATAACGCAGATGGCCTTTAGATGTTTCAATGCATCAGCCATCTCTTCATAGGGGAAAGGCCTGAAGAGTCTGGGTTTTAAAAGCCCTGCCTTAATACCTTTCTCTCTGAATTCATCGATAACATCCTTTGAAGTGCCAGCAGCAGAGTTTAATATCACGAGGGCTATTTCTGCGTCATCAAGTCTGTATGTTTCAAACAAGCCGTATTTCCTTCCACTTATTTTCTCAAACTCATTGGCTACATCAAGGACAATATCCGTTACCTTAGTTGTCACCTCATGCTGGGCCCGCTTATATTCATGAAACAGATCAGGCAGAATTAGAGGGCCGAAACTTTTTGGGTTATTAATGTCAAGCAGTGGGTTAAAGGGTTTATATTCCCCGACGAAATTTTTAACTTCACTATCTTCAAGATACTCAACCCTCTCTATTGAATGGCTTATTATAAAGCCATCCATGCATACCATAGCAGGCAGCCTTATATCCATATGTTCAGCAATTTTGAATGCCTGTATTGTGTTATCGTAAGCCTCCTGTCCATTTTCAGACCAAAATTGAATCCAGCCCGAATCCCTTGCACCCATGACATCAGAGTGGTCGCAATGAATATTGAGTGGTGCAGAAAGTGACCTGTTTACAACGGACATGATTATAGGAAGCCTGAGTCCGGCGGCGATATATAGCATCTCCCACATGAGTGCAAGCCCTTGACTGCTTGTTGCTGTTGCGACCCTTCCTCCACCCGCAGCAGCTCCGATGCAGGCGCTCATCGCACTGTGTTCACTCTCAACGAGTATCAGCTCTGTATCAACCTGCCCATTAGAGACAAAGGCTGCGAATCTCTGCATCAGTTCTGTCGCGGGAGTAATTGGGTAGGCAGCGCAGACATCAGGGTTTGTCTGCCTCAATGCTTCTGCTACTGCTTCATTCCCTGAGACTGCTAAAATCCTCGCCATTATCTGCTTTCCTCTACCATCACAATAGCCTTCTGCCCTTTCTTTCCAGGACATTCCAGAGCACAAATACCGCACCCCTTGCAGTAGTCATAATCATATTCCGCCCTTTTACCATCTTTCACTTTTATTGCCATATCAGGGCAATACATCCAGCAAAAAAGGCACTGAATACAGTTTTCCTCTATCCATACTGGCCTAAATGCCTTCCATGAGCCTGTCTTGAACTCTACTGCATTCCCAGCCTCAAGTATAACAGCCCCTGGTGGTAGCTCTTTCCAACCTTTCGGTTTCATTCTGCCTTTACCTCCTCATACCCGCGCCTTGTTGCTTCGAGATTACCATCGATAATCCTCTGAGGGAATTTTTTACCAAAACTCTTTCTGACATCCTCAAGCAGGTGTTCAAGACTAACAAGGCCAGTTATCTTACATAAAGCACCGAGCATGGAAGCATTTGGTAACGCCCTTCCTATACATTCAAGGGCAATCTTTGTTGCATCAACGGTAAAAACCCTCTGTCCCGGTCCTGGAGTAAGCTTTCCTCTTATCTCCTTTGGGTCTTTTGTAGTATTAATGACAAATATCGCATCCTCTGTAGCGCCCTCTGAGACATTGACTGCATCCAGAAGGGTTGAATCCACAACGCTTATGACCTGGGGTTTCAGCACAGGGCAGTGCATCCTTAGGGGTTTTGAGCTGACCCTGTTGTATGCCCTCAGCGGTGCGCCAGACCTTTCAGGACCATACTCTGGGAATGCCTGTACATGTCTGCCTCCGCTCAAACAGGCATCTGCCAGTACCTTTGCAGCAGTAACAGTTCCCTGACCCCCTCTTCCATGCCACCTTATTTCTATTGTGTCAGACATCGCCCCTCCACAGAAAATCAGAGAAGATAATTATATTCTCTTATGAGTTTATTTTTCAAGTTAATAATCATAATCACACGTAATCACACCCTAAAATAGAGATAGAAAACTCAATCCAATTCGAAAGCCCCTCCCCTTGTGGGAGGGGACAGAGGGGAGGGGTAACCTTTCTGGTTATATCTCACCCTCTCCTTAATCCTCTCCCATCAAGGGAGAGGAAACTATTGAAGATTTTCTATCAGCAAATTTGGGTCTGATTAATAATCAGAAGACATGTTCTAAAATTGTATTTTGAGGTCTGTCTATCTCAGATCTCTATTTTAAACAAAACGGCTATTGATTTTCTCAGTTCTTTTGTGGTATTAAATACACTTTATAAGGAGGTCTGATTTGCCAGCTAAACCAAAACCTAAGAAGAATCTCTCAGCCATAAAGAAGACCAAACAGTCTTTAAAAAGAAATATTCGAAATAAGGCTGTCAGTACTGCCATTAAAACGCAGATAAAGAAGGTTGAATCAGCAATAGCCTCGGGTAATAAAGAAGATGCCAGCAGAGCACTTCAAGAGGCAATAAGAGTTCTCTACAAGGCTGTGGCAAAGGGCGTTACCCACAAAAATAATGCATCAAGAAAGATATCCAGGCTCACCAGAAAAGTAAACGCCCTCTCTAAAGCCGAAGCAGCCTAACAAGAAGATACTCCATTGGAAAGTCTCTTCCAGAGCTTTTGATATCAATATCAGCCGCGTTGAGAGTTTCGAATACCTTCAAGAGGTATTCATTCCCCTTCTGTATGCCGCGAGGAGGGAACTTACGGCCATAGAGCCAGTTGAGAATGCCTATGAGGCTATAATTCTCTGTTGTTTTTCTCAAAGTCTTGTAAATCCTGAATACCTTTTCAGCATTTTTCGCCTCGATTGCTTGAACAAGATCAAAGGGAGTGTAAAACCCTCCTCCTTCAATAATTTCTGAGATATCATCCACGCTCACTTTCTGCTTTCCAAGAAGAGAAATTTTTTCAATCTCTGCTGAAAGAAGACCGAGGTCAGGTCCTTTCAGACCTAAAAGATAGTCTGCTACGTCATCAGATATTTCAAGACCTTTCAACTTTGCCCTGTGCCGTATCCAGGATGGAATTTCTGCCTCTCTAATGTCCAGAGATATGATCTTTAAACGCTTGAAACGTTCCCTCATCTCTCTCTTCAATAATCCCTCATGAAATATCACTAAGACCGAAAAGGGTGCTGGATCTGAGATATAAGAATCTAATCTTTTCAGATCCTTCCTGGATAGCCCCTGAAGGTTTCCTAAAAATATGACAAATTTCCTTTTTCCGAAGAAGGGAGCTGTATCTGCTACATCAAAAATCTGTTCAAAGGAGGTCTTCTCATCTGTCTCCTTTGAGAAATCAAACATGTGGAGGTTGAATTCTCTCTCCTCCTCAGGGATCAGTTTCTTTACTGCCCTTATAGCCTCCCTGTTCAAAAAGGTGTCTGATGCATGGAGGAGATAAATCAGGGAAGGCAGACCTTTTTCTATCTCATTGAGGAATGCCTGGAAACTCATCTATAAAATCCTTTTTTAACATTCAATCCTTCCTGTTAGAATCCTCTTTTTTCATAGGGTAAACAAGGACACCGACTATCTCCATTGCCATGTCTCTTATAGCCCTTTCTGATGCAAGTTCTTTAAAGGCAAGCACATTTTCGAGCATGCCGGAAACAGGAAAAGAAACAATGAAAGGAGAGCCTATATTTTTGAAGTCCTTCGCATTCCCTGATGGCCCAACCAGCTTGAAATCCCCCCTTATAACCACTTCATACTCCATTGCTGTGTCGCTTCTTGCGGATAAAACATGTAGTTCATAGAGTTTTATTGTTCCACTGAGTTTATAATCTGCATTGGATTGAACGCTAATCCCGTGCTTGAGGAACTCTTCTGTGAGTGCCCTATAAAGCCTGTCCTGGAGTTTTGGTTCAAGGGTCTTGTTCTCAATTCCTTGAATCTGTATTGAATCAAAAGGCAATGCTGTTCTGTTTTGGAGTGTATAACCACAACCAACCAAA
>DASPRG010000026.1:0-10578 GCA_035624555.1 Thermodesulfovibrionales bacterium | reverse complement strand
TCTATCCTGTGACCATTCTGTCATCAATAAAGAAGACTTCGCTTAATTTACTTTTCAAGAATGACATTATTCTTGTAAGAGATATAGCTGATATGGATGAACAGATTTTCATAAAGCAAAGCGGCCTAGATATGTTTACTGCAAGGACTCTGAAAAGAGAGGCTGACGAACTCTGCCTCAATTAAGGGTCTGGTCTCCACATTTCACAACTTCTTCTTTGGTTCTTTTTCAGGATAATTTTCATCCGCATCTTCGGGAGGATATGTTCTGAAGGAGTATCCCCTCAGGATGTGTTTAATTTTCTTTTTATTACGGCCGAGTTCCCGGTTGGCAAGAAGTCCAGTAATTATTATAATAATAAAAATGATGATAAGATATTTCATAATCTCTGTCTCTTCGAGGTTTCTTTGTATTGCAGTGGAGAAGAATCAGGAAGAGGATCTTTTAAGAAAATCTTTGACAATTTCTGTGAACTTTGCTGGTTCATCCAGATAACATGGATGACCGGCACCCTCAATGATGCGTATTTCAGAGTTCTTCATATGAGCTTCAAGGATTTTCGAATCAGCAGGTGGCGATATCGTATCTTTATCTCCCCATATGGCGAGCAGAGGTATGTCAAGCTTGCTGAGCTGATTACTGAGACTTCTTATTCCGACCGGCCCGACAACAATAGCTGCCTGAGCACTATACCCACGCATTAAATATCGTAACGTAACCTCTCCGCTTATAGATGCGCCTATTAAAATTGGCTTGTTAATATTGAGCGTCTTCAGCATGTTGTTCAAAAAATCTGCGTATTCATCTCTGTTTTCAGCGCTGAACTTATCTGACCTGCTCTTGGCTCCGTATGGCATATCAAATGAATACACACTGTAATCTCCTGCCAATTCATCGAACAGCCCTATCTCGACCCAGGTCTCGGCATAAAAACTATACCCGTGGAGAAGAATAACGGGAACGCCTGTTCCCTTCTGAAGATAGCGGATTTTCAAGCCCTGAATAGATAGAGAATGTTCCATTGCCGACATTAAAATATTTTACATGACTATACTGCACCATGTCTTTGCAGAGATAACACAACAGTACGATATTTAGGATGTTTGATGGCGGAGGGGGTGAGATTCGAACTCACGGTAGAGTTGCCCCTACAACGATTTTCAAGACCGTCGCCTTCAACCACTCGGCCACCCCTCCGGTGACTACAGTGAACAAGATTCAAGGATTCTAGGGTCAAGGGGTTAAAGGCAAAAATTATAATTACGAGAATCCTCGAATCCTTGGACCCTCTTCAGTAACTACAAAGTAATTATAGCAGAAAAGGAATTTGACTTTTTGTTTAAATTTCCTTTAAAGTTTTAAAAAATATAGGAGAAATTATGAAAGATTCAGCATTACAATTAATTCTTCAGGCAGGGTATATCGTCAAAGGTGTTTTAATTCTCCTTCTGTTCTTTTCTATCGTCTCCTGGGCAATAATATTCTTCAAACATCGATATTTCTCGAGGGCGCATAAAGAGACTGATCAGTTCCTGAGGGCATACAGATCAGGCAGAGACCCTAAAGGAATCTACCAAGTAACAAAGGCCTTTATCATCAGTCCTATCGCAAATGTCTTCAGGGCTGTTTACACTGATGAAACGCATAAAGCCAAGGGTGAGATCAAAAGGCTCCTCAAGAGATATGAAGCCCTTGAATCAGCAAAACTCGAGAGGTATCTTAATTTTCTTGCAACAACAGGATCAACGACTCCTTTTATAGGATTGTTTGGAACAGTCTGGGGAATAATGAATTCCTTCAGAAACATAGGAGCCTCTGGCGCGGCATCCCTTGCTGTTGTGGCACCAGGCATAGCAGAGTCGCTGATCGCAACCGCTGCTGGCCTTGTTGCTGCTATCCCTGCGGTAATAGCATATAACTACTACCTGAGTGTGGCCCGGAGGATGATTATCGAAATGGAAGATTTCTCAGAAGAGCTCCTTGACTTCTTTACAAAAGAGCATCATGAAAGCTGATAGAAACAGAAAAGTCCTTTCCGAAATAAATGTTACGCCCTTTGTCGACGTAATGCTCGTCCTTCTTGTCATTTTTATGGTAACCGCACCCCTCCTTCAACAGGGCATAGATGTTAACCTTCCAAAGGCAAAGGGTAGAGATCTCCCGCCAGAGGAAAGGATAGCCTTGGTTATAAAGAAAGAGGGGACCATTTATATGAACGACAATCCTGTTTCTTTGACAGATATGAAACACAAACTCGAGGCAATAAGTAAGCTGAACCCTAATGTCTATCTCAAGGCGGATAGAGGAGTACCATATGGATTTGTCGTCGAAGTCATAGGTGAGATAAAAGATGCTGGCATAGAGAGACTCGGTATAGTAACGGAGCCCAAGATTACCTTAAGATGAGGGAGCCGAGTCTCCAGAAAACAACTGCTCTTTCTTTTGCGCTCCATATCTCAGTTCTCCTGATAGCACTTCTGCTTTTAAGACAATCCAACTACTTTGTTGTGCCGTCGCCTTATGTTGTTAGCCTCGTCAGCCCTGAGGTATTAAAAGTAAAAAATACTGAAAGCAGAGAAAACCTAAAAACCCCGAAAACTTTGAGGAATACCTCTGTTACTGAAGATATTCCTAAGCAGGACATTAAAAAAAGAAACAAGGAAGAGGAGGAAAAAGCTGAGGAAAAGATAGCTGCCATTGAAGCAAAGAAAAAAGTGGAAAGGTTAGTCAAACTTCGTTCAGTTATCTCTCTTAAGGCCAGTGACCATGACAGGAAAGATATTTCAGAAGCAGCCCCTGCTTATACAGGGGAAGGGTCTCTATTCGATGAGTATTACACAAAGATAAGAAGAGAGATCTGGCAACAGTGGGCCTTCCCGGATACCGGGCAGAAGGATCTCGAGGCGATCATTTCAATAAAGATAATGAAGGATGGCACAATTTCTATCCAGAGGATTGAGAAGAGCTCTGGCAACCCGTTTTTTGACAAGTCAGCTATTAAGGCCATCACAAAGGCCAGCCCTCTATCACCGCCTCCGTATGAGATGGAGATAGGGGTGAAGTTCTATCCATGATAAAAAAGTTAAAAGTTAAAAGTTTGAAGTTTAAAGTTTTGATAGTTATTTTTTGTTTTTCACTTTTCACTTTAAATCCCCCCGGCCCCCCCTTTACTAAAGGGGGGCTTGGGGGGATTAAGGCTGAAGCTAAGGTCTATATTGATATTACTTCGCCAGCCTCTAAAAAACTTCCTATTGCTATATACGACTTTGGCGGTCTCTCGGGAAAAGAAGTATCAGATACTATCAAAGACGATCTCGAATTTACAGGACTCTTCACTTGTATTGACAGAGCTGCTTATATAGAAGGCCTCTTGCAACCCTTTAATCCTAAAAACTGGACCCCCCTTGGTATAGAAATTGTCGTTAAGGGAACTATCAAAGAGGGCAAAGAACTCACCCTTACCATATCCCTTTTCGATGTCTTCGAGGGAAAGGAGATATTAAAAAAAGAATATACAGCAGGAAAAGAACTTATTAGGCCTCTTTCCCATACTGCAGCGAACGATATCTATAAAGCACTCACAGGCGAAACAGGAATCTTCAGGTCAAGGATAGCCTTTGTAGCAGAAGAAGGTGGTCTAAAAGATATTCATATTACGGACTGGGATGGCAAAAGGATTTCGAAGATTGGATTAAAAGAGAACATAATTCTTTCTCCCCACTGGTCTATGGATGGTACAAAGCTCATCTATTCTGCTGAAAGGAATAGACAATGGGGCATATATCTGTTAAACTTTTCTAATACGACAGTAAAACAAATCTTTTCCTCAAAAGGCACGAATATCGTTGGTGACATGTTACCCAAGGGAAATGATTTCTTCTTCTCCTCTTCAAAAGATGGGAACTTTGACATTTATATTATGAGCCTAAAAACCGATACGATAAAAAAATTGACTTCATCACAGAGTATCGAGGTATCACCTGCCATCTCTCCTGATAGTGAACATATTGCCTTTGTCTCTGACAGGGGAGGAAGCCCACAGATTTATGTGATGCATAAAGATGGCTCAGATGTCAGGAGAATCACCTTTTCAGGGTCTTATAATACCTCTCCATCCTGGTCTCCAAAGGGCGACAAGATTGTCTTTACAGGGAGACTGGAGAAAAATCAGATCTTTACAATTAACCCAGATGGCACAGGACTTATCCAGCTCACGACTCAGGGAAATAACGAAGACCCTTCTTTTTCTCCTGATGGAAGGTTCATCACTTTTTCCTCAGACAGGGATGGAGTTAAGGGTATATATATTATGAGGGCTAATGGAGAATCCCAGAGGAGGATTACTCCAAAAAAACTAAGGGCTTTTTGTCCCAGATGGTCACCAAACTAATAAATGGAGGAGGGAGGTTTTATGAAAAAGGTTTTTGTATTGGTATTGATAATAGCATTTGGGTCTATTCTCATCTCTTGTGCTCAGAAAAGAATAGTACAGCCACAGCAACAACCGGTTGCTCCACAGGTAACTAAAGCTCCTGAAGCAAAACCAGAACAAAAGATTCCTGAGGAAAAGATAACAGAACAGCAGCTTGCAAAGATAGAAACAAAAGAGGTAGAAACACCAAAGTATACTGAAGAAAAAGGCATTTTTGAAGACATCCATTTTGATTTTGACAAGTATGATATTCGACCAGATGCAAAGCCAATACTTCAGTCTGTAGCAGACTGGCTTATAAAAAATACGTCTTCAAGATTACTTATAGAAGGCCACTGCGATGAACGGGGAACAAACGAATATAACCTTGCCCTCGGCGACAGAAGGGCAAAGGCTACAAGAGATTACCTTGTCGCAGTTGGCGTGGTATCAAGCAGAATCGATATTATCAGTTATGGAGAAGAGAAGCCTCTCTGCACAGAAAAGACTGAAGAATGCTGGCAGAAAAATAGAAGGGCACATTTTGTTGTCCTGAAAGAGAAAGGTAAATAGTGCGAAGTGTGGTTTTAAAATTATCTATCCCTTTCTGTTTACTGTTTCTTTTCATTTTGTATGGCTGCGTAACAACTGCAGATTTCGAGAATCTCAGAAATGATGCGAACCAAACAAGGAAGGAGACTTTTGAACTCAAGAAAGATGTGAATGACCTTAAAGAGAAAACAGCTGGTGTCATAAAAGAAGATGCCTTTCATGCCTTCAGGGAAAGCCAGGGAGATATTAATTCCAGGATTTCTGAAATGTCGAAAGACTTCCAATCATTAACAGGAAAATTTGATGAAAACAAATACTCAACTGAAAAGGCATTGAAGGATTCAGCTTCTGAGATGGACCTCTTCAAAGCACAGATGACACAGTTAGAAGATCAAATTAAAGAGATAAAGAATAGGTTGAATACCTTGGAAGGCCAGCAGAGGGAGGCCAAGAAGGGGGTTGAAGGACCCACAAAAGATTTATCACAGCAGCAGGCTCCCCCACCGCCAAAACCAGCAGTGCCGAAAGACAAGATATCTCTCTACGAAGCAGCATACGATGCCTTTAAGGACAAGAAATATAAAGAGGCAAGAGAAAATTTCGAGGCCTTCATAAAAGAATTCCCCCAGGACGAACTCACTGATAATGCACAATTCTGGATTGGAGAGACTTATTATGGTGAGAAAGACTTCGAAGGAGCAATCCTTGCCTACGAGACAGTATTAAAGAAATATCCGAAGAGCGAAAAGGCCCCTGCAGCCCTTTTAAAACAGGGGCTCTCCTTTATCGAGATAGGAGACAAAAAGACAGGAAAGACAATTTTCGATAAGCTTATAGAGCTTTATCCTGAGTCTCGAGAGGCAGAGCTCGCGAAGAAAAAGATAGAGGAGATTGAGAAGGGTACAGTAAAGAAGAAAAGATGAGCGGTCCCAAGGATAGTTACCTTCGAACTATCAATTACCTGAGAATATCCATTACTGACAGATGCAATCTGCGTTGCGTCTATTGCATGCCCCCAGATGGTGTAATACCGATAGAACATAAAGAGATTCTCAGTTATGAAGAGATAGTAAGGGTTGTCAGAATTGCTGCAGGAATTGGATTGAAGAAAGTACGCATCACCGGTGGAGAACCACTTGTGAGGAAAGATGTTACATACCTTATCGCAGCCATAAGAAATATAGAAGGTATAAAGGATCTGAGTCTGACAACAAATGGTATTCTACTGTCGAAGTGTGCGGACAAACTGGTAGAGGCGGGGCTGCAGAGGATCAATATCAGTCTTGATTCTTTGAAACCTGACCGATACGAAGAGATAACAAGAGGCGGAGATTTAAATCTTGTCCTGAGAGGGATTGAAGCCGCTGAAAAGGCTGGATTCAGCCCAATTAAGATCAATATGGTTCCAATCCGCGGACTCAATAGTGATGAGATAGAGGACTTCGCAAGGATGACATTAAAGGTACCCTACCAGATCAGGTTTATAGAATTTATGCCCTTTGGCACTGAAGGTCTGTGGAGCACTGAAAAATTCATCTCTACTGACGAAATAAAATCTATTGTTGAAGGTATAGGCCCCCTCATTCCTGTAAAGTTAAAAAGGTCAGGGCCTGCAATATATTTTAGATTTGATAATGCCTCCGGAGTAGTTGGATTCATCAGCCCTATCAGCAACCATTTCTGTGGAGAATGTAACCGTCTTCGGTTGACAGCAGATGGGAAACTCAGACCTTGTCTCTTCTCAGAGACAGAGATAGATCTAAAACCTGCCCTCAGGGGTGGTGCTTCCGATGATGAAATCAGACGCCTCATCAAGCTTTCTATCGAGGCAAAACCCGAGGGCCATCATATCCAGAACACAGACCCCCGGTCTCTTATGAAAAATAGAGAATCCTGCAGAAGACCAATGTCAAGAATTGGTGGATAAAGTCGGGGCGAAAGGATTTGAACCTTCGACACCACGGTCCCGAACCGTGTGCGCTACCAGACTGCGCTACGCCCCGTTTAAAGAATAATAAAAATCATGCCTTACTTAAGTCAAGATACCTATTAGCACCAAAATATTCAATCCTTACTTATTTCAAACTGGGAAAGGTTTATGGGAGAATATTGTGGGATACCGGTTACTGCTTATGCTCTTATGGGAGTTTTTTGAATGACATATGTGCAAGAAGGGCTGCCATCAGCCATGCACTCCTGGCGCATTACGTCTTTTCTGAGAAGCTCTCTATAAATCTGCAGTTCGTATTTGCAGGCCTCTTTAAACTCCGTAGCAACTTTCGCGATGGGACAGTTGAACTCTCTTAAAATGAAGTTATTGTCATCCATATCAAGATCCACAAGATATCCATCGGATTCAAGAATATCCTTCAGAGCATATACCCTATCTTGAAGACTTTTCTTATCTGAAAGGGCTTCCCTTCTATCCTTCAGAATTCTCTCCTTGCGCCACCTGAATATTTCGTCTATCCTATCCCGGCCCTCATTCCTTTCGATGTCCTTTAGAGTACTTACAATAAAGTTGTGATATGTCTTTGGGAAGAGATCATCTGCCCTTTCTGTAAGCCTGTAAAGGAATGCTGGCCTGCCAACACCATACCTTCGTGCAATATAATCAACAAACCCCTTCCGTTCGAGGGATATGAGGTGCTGCCTGATTCCCATGGGGGTTATACCCATCTGTACGCTCAGGTCATCTATTGAAAGAGGCCCCTTCTTTTTGAGCAGAAATATGATCCTTTCCCTTGTGGGATTTTCATTAATGAAGGTAACCACGGCTAAATCATAGCATAAAATGTAAATATTTGCAATATTTTTGTTAAAAAATATTATTTTTATGGTTCCAGAAAAGTCAAGCCCCTTGGCAATCCTTTTCCTTTAGTTAAAAATGTGAAATAATAGTAAATGAGCAGACTTCGAGAAAGAATTGTTAAGTTATACAGAGAAGCTGCAACATCCTTGCCCCAGGATGTTGAGAATGCATTAGAACATGCCTATGAAGCTGAAAAAGGTGGTTCAATCGGAAAGATCGCCTTATCAGCCATACTTGAGAATATAAGGATTGCAAGGGATACGGAAAGACCCCTCTGTCAGGATACAGGAGTACCTATCTTTTTTGTGAGGATACCTAAAGGCCAGAGCCATCTCGAATTAAAGGACACTATCGTGGAGGCTACAAGGATTGCAACAAAGGAAGTACCTCTTCGGCCTAATGCCGTTGATATAATCAGCGATAAAAATTCAGGAGACAACACAGGCATTGGGTTCCCGATTATTTATTTTGAAGAGTCTCATGATAGTACATTTAGGATAGAACTTATGCTGAAAGGTTCCGGTTGCGAAAATGTAAGCCAGCTTTATAAGTTGCCTTTCGAGGAACTAAGAGCAGAAAGAGACTTTGATGGTGTGAGAAGGTGTGGACTTGATGCAGTATATAAGGCCCAGGGCAGAGCGTGCCCACCCTATATTATTGGGATAGGGATAGGTGCTTCCAGGGATCAGGTAACAAGGCTCGCAAAAGACCAGCTATTGAGAAGGATTGAGGATACGAACAATATCGAGGTCCTGTCAGGACTTGAAGAAAGAATCCTTAAAGAGATAAACCAGCTCGGGATAGGCCCCCTCGGTTTAGGGGGTAAAACAACAGCACTTGGGATAAAGATAGGAGTGAATCACAGGCATCCTGCATCATACTTCGTTGATGTCTCTATCTGTTGCTGGGCAAACAGACGGGCAAGCCTAACATGGTAGAAAAAAAGTTCAAAGTTCAAAGTTCAAAGTTAAATGGTGAGGAAGCAAAAACTATTAAACTTCCTCTCACAAAAAATGATGTCCTTTCCCTGAATGTCGGAGACAGGGTTCTTATAAGTGGCCAACTGATAACAGGAAGGGATAGAATACATAAATTTCTCTTCAACGAAAGACCCCGGATAAAGGAGATACCCTTTCATCTCAAGGGAGCAGTCTTATACCACTGTGGGCCCATAATAAGAAAGACTGAGGATGGTTTTAAGCTTATAGCCGGAGGTCCAACAACAAGCATCCGCGTCGAGATGTATGAACACCAGATAATATCAGATTATGGAATAAGGGCAGTAATGGGGAAGGGCGGAATGGGCAGAAAGACCCTGAATGCCCTTAAAGGAAATGGCTGTGTGTATCTTCATACGATCAGTGGTGCTGCTGTTTATCTTGCAGACCGGATAAAAAAGGTAGTTGGTGTCTGGAAGCTCGAGGATTTTGGAATGGCTGAGGCAATGTGGGTATTCGATGTCGAGGGATTCCCTGCTATAGTGACGATGGATGCCCATGGCAGAAGCCTCCATGAGGAGATAGAGAAGAAATCTTATGGAGAATTGAAAAGACTCATTGGATTTCAACAATAATGAAAATAAGTAATCCCCCTATATCCCCCTTTAGAAAAGGGGGAATGAAGTAGCTGAACTTATAAAGTGTAATTTTACCCTCTTTTTTAAAGAGGGGGTGGGGGAGATTACTGAAATAAAGGAGGAGAAGGATGTTTGATAAATGTCCAGGAGCAGGCAATATCCGAACTCCTACGCTGAAGATTAAAAAATGTCCTGAGTGCGGCGGAGAGGTGGAGTTATTTTCAACTGATTTCTCTGTGACGTGTAAGAGTTGCGGTTTTACTATCTATGAAGACCTGGAATCGTGTATACAGTGGTGCAAATATGCCGAAAAGTGTGTTGGTGAGGAAGTCTATAGAAAGCTCAAGAATAAAAAACGATCGGAATGACGAGTCGGTAAGCCCACACCATATAAAGAAAATATATGGTTTAAAAAGAGGGGAAATACTCCGAAGATTAAATGAATTCAAAAATCTGTGGCTGAAAGGAAATGATGAGGAAATCTTCGGGGAGCTGGCCTTTTGTATCCTTACCCCACAGTCAAAAGCAAAAGTCTGCTGTGAAGCTATAGAGAAGCTAAAGGAGAAAAGTCTTTTATTCGAAGGATCTAATGAGGAGATTAGAGAAGGAATAAGGAATGTAAGATTTAAAAACAAAAAGGCAGATTATCTTATAAAGGCAAGAAATTTCTTTTCGAAAAACGGAAGGATTTGTATAAAATCCACCATCGGCCAATTTAAAGATACTCATCAATGCAGGGAATGGTTAGTCAATAATATAACAGGCCTTGGTTACAAAGAGGCGAGTCATTTCCTGAGAAACATAGGGTTCGGAGAAAAGATCGCTATCCTTGACAGGCATATTATGAGAAATTTAAAAGACCTCAAGATAATAAAAAAAGTCCCGGGATCTCTCAGCAAGATAAAATATTTAGACATGGAGAAAAAGATGGCATCTTTTTCAAGGCAGATAGATATACCTCTTTCTCACCTCGACCTTACCCTTTGGTATAAGGAAACAGGAGAGATACTGAAATAACCCTGAGGAAAGAGTCTAACCTGCATTTCCTTGAGCACTTGTCTCCTTCAGTTCCTTTACTAACTTTCTTAACCCAAAAAATGCATTTGACTTGATGTTGGCAAGCATATGGACATCAAAACCTTGATAATGCAGAATCTGGATGTATACGATATCACAGTGTATTGTATGGAAATATACAGGTATATTTTGATATCTTTCCACCCACAA
>DASPRG010000177.1:0-2922 GCA_035624555.1 Thermodesulfovibrionales bacterium | reverse complement strand
AAGATGGTTATCCTCGTTGACGATGAGGACAGGGAAAACGAAGGTGACCTGTGCATGGCAGCTGAGCAGATAACACCAGAAGCGATCAATTTTATGGCAAAGCATGGAAGGGGTCTTATCTGTCTTTCCCTTACTCCGGAGCGGGTAGAAGAACTAAAGCTCCCGATGATGACAGTTGAGAACACGTCATCTTTTTCGACTGCTTTTACCGTTTCAATAGAGGCGAAAAAGGGTGTCACAACAGGCATCTCAGCAGCAGACAGGGCAACAACAATACATACTGCTATTGACCCGAAGACAGGATCAGAAGATCTTGTGAGGCCCGGTCATGTCTTTCCCCTGAGGGCAAGGCCTGGTGGTGTGCTTCAGAGAGCAGGACAAACAGAGGGGTCTGTTGATTTAGCAAGGCTTTCAGGGCTTTACCCAGCTGGTGTTATCTGTGAAATAATGAATGACGATGGAACAATGGCAAGGGTGCCCGAGCTTATTGAATTTGCAAAAAGACATAATCTCAGGATAGTCACCATAAAGGACCTTATCAGATACAGGATGAGGACAGAGTCATTTGTAAAAAGACTCGTAACAGTAAAAATGCCAACAGAATATGGTGGAGAGTTTATTGCTATCGCTTATACCAGTGAAATTGATAGCAGCGTCCATGTTGCCCTGGTCAAAGGTGAAATCAAACCAGGAGATAATGTACTCGTGAGAGTCCATTCTGAGTGCCTTACCAGTGAGGTTTTCGGTTCAAAAAGATGCGATTGCGGAGAGCAGTTGCACAGGGCAATGGAGATGATTAAAAAAGAAGGCAGGGGGGTTATCCTCTATATAAGACAAGAAGGCAGAGGCATCGGTTTGATAAACAAGCTGAGGGCATACGAGTTGCAGGATAAGGGTCTTGACACAGTTGAGGCAAACCTGAAACTTGGTTTCAGACCTGACCTCAGAGACTATGGTATCGGTGCACAGATACTTGTTGACCTTGGTGTAAGGAAGATGAGACTTATGACGAACAATCCAAGGAAGATCGTAGGGCTGGAAGGTTATGGCCTGAAGGTGGTGGAAAGGGTACCTATAGAGGTAAAACCGCATGAGAAGAATATTATCTACCTCAAAACAAAGAAGAAAAAATTGGGGCATATGCTTGATAATGTGTAACGAAACAAAAGGATTCAGGGATTCGAGGGTTTAAGGATTCCAGTAGTTTATGAAATATTTACACCCTTGAATCCTTGACCCCTTGAATCCTTTTAAGTATGGAGGTTTATGATGAAAATCATCGAAGGTGAACTTCAGGCAAAGGGTCTAAAATTTGGTATCGTTGTAAGCAGGTTTAATGACTTTATTACGAATAAGTTACTTGATGGTGCCCTTGATGTCCTGTTAAGACATGGGGCAAAAGAAGAGGATATAGATATTATCAAGGTTCCAGGCTCATTCGAGATTCCTATGGTTGCCAGGAGGTTGGCATTGAAGGGAACATATAATGCACTCATTTGTCTTGGCACTATTATACGAGGGGCAACGCCACATTTCGAATATATTGCTGCAGAGGTTTCAAAGGGCATTGCCTCAGCATCGATGGAGACAGGCCTGCCTATAGCTTTTGGCATTATAACTTCTGATACCATTGAACAGGCCATTGAAAGAGCTGGAACAAAGAGTGGCAATAAAGGATGGGATGCAGCAGTAACAGCTATTGAAATGGCACAACTCCTCAAAAAGTTATGAGTTATAAGTTACAAGTCACGAGTAAATACAAAATTGAAAACTCCGAATTCCAAACCTTAGACTTAAATCCCCCCTTACCCCCCTTTACTAAAGGGGGGCGAGGGGGGATTAATGGCTTGTCACTTGTCACTGTCTCATGAAACGTCGCAGGGCAAGAGAATATGCACTTCAGATACTATTCCAGATAGATTTTAAAGATAAAAAGGTCAACAATAAAGATCTCGAAGATTTCTGGTCAGATAAACAAGAAAATGAAGATGTTAAGAAGTTCGCTGAAGATCTTGTTAAGGGAACCATAAGAAAGCTCGATGATATAGACTCAAAAATTGAAAAGTTTGCGGAGAACTGGGTATTAAAGAGGATGGCCGCAGTAGACAGAAATATACTAAGATTTGCAGTATATGAAATCCTCTACAGGAAAGACATCCCTCCTGCAGTTACCATAAATGAGGCACTAGAAATAGCAAAAAAATTCTCTTCCTCAGAAGCAGCTCCCTTCATCAATGGTATTCTCGACAGGCTTGCGAAAGAGGTAAGTAAGGCTTGATGCGTTATGCCGTACTTTCTGATATCCACTCAAACATTGAGGCTCTCGATGCCGTTCTGCACGATGTAGGTGTTAAAAAGATTGAGGATGTATTTTTTCTTGGAGATGCAGTAGGGTACGGCCCTAACCCGAATGAATGTATAGAACTTCTCGTAGAGAGGTGTAAAATCCTCCTTGCCGGAAACCACGATTGGGGAGTACTCGGGCTAACGGACATCACATACTTTAATGAATATGCAAGGGCAGCCATCGAGTGGACAAAGGAAGTGCTAACAGAGAAGAATAGCAAAATCCTGAGATCTTTCCCTGTTCAAGTGGAGATCAAGGAGGCAGATATGCTACTTGTGCATTCGACGCCGAAAGAACCAAAGGAATGGCATTATCTCCTCACACTCTGGGATGCAGAGATGAATTTCCACTACTTTAACAATAAATTCTGCTTCATCGGTCACAGCCACTATCCATTTATCATAGAGAAACTTCCATCAGGAGAGCTTGTAACATATAAAGAAGCAGCTTCTAAAGGGCAGACAGAGAGATACATCGTTAACGTTGGAAGCGTCGGACAGCCCCGAGATGGGAACCCGAGAGCGAGTTATGCGATTGTTGATGAGGAAAAAATAGAGATAGTCAGGGTTACCTAT
>DASPRG010000163.1:0-10636 GCA_035624555.1 Thermodesulfovibrionales bacterium | reverse complement strand
ACAGCTTCCGCAGAAGGTGCATTCCGATTCCTGGAGGGATTTATCATTGGCTGTGACTACCTTTGAGCTAACTCCTCTTCCCATGAAATCGAGCACGTTTGTCCCCTGCTCCCTGCATACCCTAACGCACCTGCCACAGAGGATGCAGTATTCGGGATCTCTCTTTAAGAAGGGATTTGCCTCGTCTGTTGGATAACCGAATCTTTTTCTTGTAAAACTTGACTCTTTTATCCCGAAATCATAGGCATATCTCTGAAGCCTGCATACCCCGGCCTTTGTGCATGTCATACAATCCAGAGGATGCATTGAAAGGATAAGATCTATGACGAATTTCCGAACCTCTTCAACTTTCTCAGTCTTAGTATTAACTGCCATCCCTTCCTTGACTTTTGTGTTACATGCTATGACAGGTGCCTTCATCCCTTCTATTTCAACAAGACAGAGCCTGCATGCTCCAACACCCTTCATTCCTTTGAGGTAGCAGAGATTTGGAATATGAATACCGGCTAATTCTGCTGCTTCAATAAGGTTTGTGCCTTCGGGGGCCTGGACCTCTATTCCATCTATTTTCAGTGTCACCATTTTTCCCATGTAGTCCTCCTCTATTTAAGTTATTTCACTGCTTCTTCTTCTATTTCGGTTGTTACAACCTCTATTGCCCCCGTAGGGCAGACCTTTACACACTCTCCACACCTTGTGCACCTTTTCTGTCTTATCTCAAAAGGAAGATATCCCGAGAGGTATGGTTTTTTAACTTCTCCTATGATCGCATCGTACTTACAAGCCTCCGAACATTTTCCGCACATGATGCACAGATCTGGATTTATCACATACTCAATAAGGTGAGTACATTCCTTTTGTGGACAGGTACCGGAAAGATGTAGATTGAATTCTTCCAGTGAGTTGGCAAGTGTCTCGCTGACAAATCTCCCTGTTTTCTTTCCCTTTATACAGAAGGAACCCTCTATCATCTGAGAGCTGATCCGCTTGAGTGCCTCAATATCAGAAGCGCTGACATCTTCCAGATGTTGAGCAATCCTGATTAACCTGATCTTTGCCTCGTACGTTCCGAGGGCACATGGGTAGCATTTGCCGCACATTGGACCTGCGAGGAACTCTTCAATATAATAGAGAGCCCTTTGGACAGAACAGGCCTTTCCTTCAGCCTCTTTTTGAATATCTTCAAGTTTTTTCTCTTTTTGCTCAGATAAAGTCTCTTCTTCCATTTTGCCTCACCTATTTTAAGATATTTTTAAGATTTTGCAATTTCATGCTCCTCTACTTGAGTTCTTTCTTCAACCCGTATAGCTCCTAATGGGCATATGTTGTAACAGTCGCCACAACTTTTGCATGCATATCGATCTATTAAGAATCCTGTTGAAGTCTCTTTGATTGCATTGACCCTGCATACATACTTACAACGCCCACAGAGGTAGCATATATCTTTATCGATGGTAAAGACGGGTGGTTCTTTGATCTCGACGGCGCCCAAGGGACATACCTGGTGGCATGCCTTACATCTCTTGCACTGCACCTGGTCTATATAGAACCTGCCATCCTCAGCCTCTTTTATAGCCTCATAAGAACATGTGTCCATGCATCGCATGCACTGATAGCATATATCAGTATTTATTGATAGATATCCGAGCGAGTGGCATGCCTGGGCCCGGCAGTATTTATCTCTTATATGCGCTTCATATTCGTCACGGAAATACTTTATCGTTGTCAGAACAGGATTTGGAGCTGTCTTCCCAAGGCCACAGAGAGAGCCCTCTATGACGAGCTTTCCAAGACTTTCGAGTTTCTCTATGTCTCCTTCCTCCCCCTGTCCGGAAGTAATCTTTTCGAGTATCTGAAGCATCTGGTATGTTCCTATCCTGCAGGGAGGGCATTTCCCACAGGACTCAGACTGCGTGAAGGAGAGGAAGTATTTTGCAACATCTACCATACAGTTGTCCTCATGCATCACTACCATTCCACCTGAACCCATGATAGAGCCGACCTTTGAGAGGGAGTCAAAATCTACAGGCAGATCAAGATACTGTTCAGGAATACATCCTCCTGAAGGACCTCCTGTCTGAACGGCCTTGAATTTCCTGTCTTTTAAGATTCCTCCGCCAATATCAAAGATAATCTCCCTGAGGGTTATCCCCATGGGTACCTCAACAAGTCCTGTATTCTTAACTTTACCTGCTAAGGCAAATACCTTTGTACCTGATGAATTCGGTGTCCCTATGCTGAGGAACCAGTCTGCGCCCTTTTCTACAATGAAGGGAACATTTGCAAAGGTCTCAACATTGTTGATTACCGTTGGCTTGTCCCACAGGCCGCTCTCAACAGGGAAGGGAGGCCTTGGTCTTGGCATACCGCGCCTGCCTTCAACGGATGTCATTAGTGCTGTTTCTTCACCACAAACAAAGGCACCAGCGCCTTCCCGTATGCGAACGGTAAAATCTAATCCTGTACCGAGGATGTTTTTACCTAAAAGTCCGAGCGCCTCTGCCTGTTTTATTGCTATACAGAGGTTCTGAACAGCAAGGGGATATTCATGACGGACGTAGATAAATCCATATCTTGCACCGATTGTATAAGCACACAGGAGCATCCCTTCGAGAAGGCTGTGAGGGTCACCTTCCATGATTGATCTATCCATAAATGCCCCGGGGTCACCCTCGTCGCCATTGGCTATGATAAACTTCATACCAGGCTTGTTTTTTATAAATGTCCACTTTTTACCTGTCGGGAAGCCGGCACCTCCACGACCTCTGAGATTTGATTTATCCACTTCAGCTAAGACCTGATCAGGAGTCATCCCTGAAAGAGCCTTTTCTATGGCCCTGTAGCCCCCTACAGCAATATAGTGAAAGATATTGTTTGGATCTATTCTCCCATTGTTTTTGAGGGCAACCCTTGCTTGCTTACCGTAAAACGGAACATCTTCCATATGATAGGCAGGTTGCTCTCCGATTCCAGGGCGATAAAGGAGATCCCATATTGGTTTCTCCCCTATGATGGTTTTCGATAATATTGCATCAGCTCTATTTGGTTCAACCCGCTGATAAAAATATCCCTGCGGTTCTACTATCATAACAGGGCCCTTCTGGCAGAGTCCCTGACATCCCGTTGTTATTATTTCAACGTCTGTGCCGCTTCTCTGGGACCCTCGCATGAGCTCTTCTGCCAATTTTAGAGACTTATTAGCTCTGCATCCGGTCCCACAGCAGACTCTTATTCTCTTTTTTCCAGGAGCTAAGACTCCTTTCCTGGTAAGGAGCTCCCGAAGGGCAACGAAGTCACCAATACTATTTAATCTTTTCATGATCTAATATTACCTTCTTACTCATCGAGCCTAAAAGGCTCTTGACGATTTTAATAAATACTATCTGCTACATAGCAAATCTCTGGAAGGAGATAAGAGACCAGATCTCTAAACGTAATCATTCCAACAATCTTATCACCTTCGACAACGGGTATATGTCTGATCTTCTTTCTACTCGCTACTGTTATTGCTGAACTTATCTCTACCGAAGGATCGAAGGTTGTTATATCATGTCTCATGATGTTCCCTATATTCTCATCGAGAGATATATTGTTAAACGCGCACCGTACAATATCTCTTTCAGTGAAGATACTTGCTAATTTGTTATTCTCGTCAACGACAAATATTCCACTGACGTTCTTTTCGCTCAGTGTTTTTACGGCATCTCTTACGGTACGATCCTTCTGAATAGTCACTATCACAGGAGGTTTTGACTGTAAAATATCTCTCAATGTCATTCTACTTCTCCTTTCAATGATTTCAATTTCTTCAGGCGGAATTTTTAATTCCTCTTCAAGCCTTGCATACCGCTGACTCATGATCTTCACTGCATTCACAGGACAGGCATTGTAGCAGGACTTACATTTTGTGCAATAATCCCGATCAATGAAGAAACCTCTTCTCGTTTCTTTCACCGCATCAAAGGCGCATGCCTGTTTGCACAAACCACAGAGGATACATTCCGATTGTTCTATCCTGAAGATGCCGAGTTTACAGACTTTGGCCCGGCAGTATTTGTCTCTCACATGCTCTTCATATTCATCACGGAAATACCTTATAGTTGTCAGAACAGGATTTGGTGCTGTCTTACCAAGTCCGCAGAGAGAGCCCTCTATGACGAGCCTTCCAAGACTTTCAAGCCGCTCTATGTCTCCTTCCTCACCCTGTCCGGAGGTAATCTTTTCGAGAATCTGAAGCATCTGGTATGTTCCAATCTTGCAGGGAGGGCATTTCCCACAGGATTCAGACTGCGTGAAGGAGAGAAAGAATTTTGCAACATCTACCATACAGTTGTCCTCATCCATGACTACCATTCCACCTGAACCCATGATGGAGCCGACCTTTGAAAGGGAATCGAAGTCTACCGGCAGGTCAAGATACTGCTCAGGGATACATCCTCCTGAAGGGCCTCCTGTCTGAACGGCCTTGAATTTTTTGTTCCGCATGATTCCTCCGCCGATATCGAAAATAATCTCCCTAAGGGTTATCCCCATGGGTACCTCAACAAGTCCTGTATTTTTAACCTTACCGGTTAAGGCAAATACCTTTGTACCAGAAGAATTTTCGGTCCCTATGCTGAGGAACCAGTCTGCACCTTTTTCGATGATATACGGGATATTTGCGAGGGTCTCAACATTGTTGATGACTGTGGATTTGTTCCATAATCCTCTCTCAACAGGGAAGGGTGGCCTTGGCCTCGGCATGCCCCGCATGCCTTCAATGGATGTCATGAGTGCTGTCTCTTCGCCACAGACGAAGGCACCAGCACCCTCTCTGATATGAACGGTGAAATCAAACCCTGTACCGAGGATGTTTCTACCTAAGAGCCCAAGTTCTTCTGCCTGTTGAATGGCTATCGTTAAATTCTTAACGGCAAGGGGATATTCATGACGGACATAGATAAATCCATATCTTGCTCCGATTGTATAGGCACAGATGAGCATTCCTTCAAGAAGACTGTGAGGGTCACCTTCCATGATTGACCTGTCCATGAATGCGCCTGGGTCACCTTCATCGCCGTTAGCTATAACAAACTTGTTTACTCTCGGAGACTTTTTAGCGAACCCCCATTTGACGCCTGTAGGGAATCCTGCGCCACCGCGGCCTCTGAGATTGGACTTCTTTACCTCCTCAAGCACATCCTCAGGGCTCATGGAGGAAAAAGCCTTTTCGATAGCTCCATATCCACCAACAGCAATGTAATGATTGATATTGCAGGGGTCTATCTTGCCGTTGTTTCTGAGGGCAATTCTCAACTGTTTCTTGTAAAAAGGCACTTCCTCCATTACTTCTATTGGTTTCTTAAGAAAGGATTCTTTATAGAGGAGCCCTCTTACAGGAAGTCCTGCAGAATATGTGGTAGAAAAAATCTCTTCCATATTTTCAGGTTTGACTTTCTGGTAAAAATAGCCGTACGGTTCTGCCTTCATGACAGGCCCTTTCTGACAGAGACCCTGACATCCTGTCTTAACGATCTCCAGGTTCAAACCTTTTTTTGCAATTTTATCTTCTGTCTCTTTTACAACTTTTCCAGAACCTGTTGCTGTGCATGCTGTCCCGCAGCAAATCCTTATTCTGTCCTTATCGGGCCTGAAGACCTCCTCAGCAAGAAGAGCCTTGAGATTTTTCAGTTCTTCTATGTTCTTTAATCTCTCCATTGTTTTTAAGTCACTCCTTCTCGGTAGACTCCTCTTCGGTAGAGCTGATTAATCTGATTAATTCCTCTAATTTCTTTTCTCCTATTTCACCTGTAATTTCTTCGTCAACTGTTGAAACAGGTGCAAGACCACAGCAACCCAAGCATCCCACTGTTTCGAGAGTCAGGGCAAGGTCTTTTGTTGTTTCCCCACTCTTTATACCGAATTTTTCTTCGAGTGCGTCCAGGATCTTTTTTGAACCTCTTACATAACAGGCCGTGCCAAGGCATACTCTCACGATCTTCTTTCCCCTTGGCGTAAAGTAGAACAGCTTGTAAAAACTTGCAACGCCATAAATCTCAGCAAGGGAAATACCAAGTTTTTGAGAGAGCTTCTTTAATTCATCTTCAGGCAGGTAACGATGCTCTTCCTGAATCTTCTGAAGCGCATGTATCAGGATTCCTCTTCTCTTGTTTTGCTCATTGAGGATTTTTCCCACCTCTCCAATGTCTTCATCAATATCGATTAGTTCTATTTCCATGTATTTCTCCTCTCAGTGTCAGGTTTTAGTGTCAGTAGCAAGTTTGAAGTCAATAATACTCCAATCACTCACACTAAACACTGTCACTACTATTATATTCCCAAATGAGGTTTTACTGCCTTTTCAAGTTCTCTCCTCGCAGCCATGTCAAGGAGGACCCTTTCCATTCCGAATCTTCCAGGTTCGTATTTCCTGAGCTTTAGGGCTTCTCTTGCACTGTCAATATAATTCAGGGCAAGATCCAGTATCTTCTCAGGATCAGGCTCAAAGCGTAGAGCTCCCCTGAACCTTTCAAACCATACCTCTGTCATTATCCGCGTTACTTCCTGACTTGCCTCCACCGGAGATTCACCACCAAAAATAACAGGAACACCCGATGCAGCAAAGTAGGAGCCGATGGCAATAGCCTTTTCACTCATCCATTCAGGTGCGATACCAACCGCTGGCATACCTCCAATCTCGTCAGAGAGACCGCCTTCTTCTGCCATGGCAGTTGCTATCGTAAGAATTCTTGAATTATCTACACAAGAGCCGAGATGGAGAATCGGTGGGATTCCTATTGCTTCGCATACTTCTCGCAACCCGGGTCCTGCATTCTCTAAAGCCATCTCAGGAGTAAGATACCCTGCAGTTCCACATGCATGAGAACCACAGCCAGTTGAAACGATGATCACGTCCTGTTTAATCAATTCTGTTGCCAGAAAACGATGAAGACCTTGTGCAGGTACCCTCGGGTTGTCACAACCTGCAAGGCCGACCACACCACGAATCCTTCCTGCTATAATGGCGTCATTTAAAGGCCTGAAAGATGCTCTCCATCTGCCGCCCTGCATATATTCTAAATATTCATGGGAAAACCCTACTATAACAGGATACTTCTGGGTTACATGACTTCCTTCGCCTTTTCTATTTGGATAATTGTCGCAAGCGAGCTTAACAATCTCTCTTGCGACTTTCTTTGCCCTGTGTTCATCATACTCCACGTGAACAGCACCAGGTATTTTTGCTTTATAGGATGTTGTAATTAGTTTTGTATGGAATTTCTTTGAAAGCTCTGCCAGCGCAGGCATGATACATTGCACATCTACAGTAATTGCATCAACAAGTCCTGTCATTACTGCAAGCTCCTGATTGGTAAATCCACCTGCTGTTGGAATTCCGTGCCTCATCAACACCTCATTTGATGTACAACACATGCCACCGAGATTGATTCCTTTTGCGCCTTTTGATTTTGCATAAGCTATCAGCTCGGGTTCGCTTACAACTTCAACTATCGTCTCTGCGAGTGAAGGCTCATGCCCGTGAATTACAAGGTTAACTTCATCTTCTTTAAAGATCCCGAAGCTTGCCTCTGCCTTTACAGGTTTAGGAGTACCGAAAAGGATATCTGTAATATCCGTTGAAATCATAGAGCCGCCCCAGCCATCTGCTAGGGAGACCTTTAAAGCACTAAGGAGGAGGTTGTCAGGATCATGGTCAACCCCCATGTGTGTTCGGTGCATTGCCTCTGTAGTTTCTCTGTCGATACCCCTCGGGACAATACCCCATTTTCTCCACCTCTCCTGTGTCTTCTTAGGAGCCCGTTTTATATAATTGATTTCTCCTTTCTGTCTCCCAAAATCCTCAAGGAGTTTAAGAGCTACGTCTTTTGCAATATCTTTTGTTGGCCTTCCATTACCAAACTCTATGCCGAGAATCCCTGCAACTTTGTATAGTTTTCTCTCATCAGTTATCTGGAAGTCCTTTGTTTCTCCGGTTGCAACAGCAAGCAATGTGAAAACCATATCTCTTCCATGATCTGAATGCGCTGCTGCCCCTGCAACAGCGTTTCTTAAGAGATTTCTGGCTGAAATTGTAGAAAGCGTTGCTCCACATACTCCTCTTGCTTCTTCCTCAGCATTGGGACCGACTAACCGGCAAGGTCCCATATGGCAAACTTTGCAGCAGGCACCTGCCGCACCTATAGGGCAGGGTTTCAGTTTTTCAGCCCTCTCGAAACACGTTTCAAATCCATGAGATTCTACCCATTCTATAATCTTCTCTGATGCTTCATTTGCACTTTTTATCACCTTATCCATAATAACCTCCACAATTCTATTTGACGCGGAGAACCGGAGAAAGGGAGAAGCGGCGAAGATAAATTTTTTCCCCGTATCACCGTGTCATCTTTATAATATTGGCTCCATCTCGAGCGCTGGATGCCCAACACTCGTGAGAAACTCTAATAGTTTTTCCGAATCTTCACATATCGTCTCATCTGCAATTTTATCCAGAAGGTCTGGTATGCCTTCTTCAGCGGCTCTCTTGTCAAATGCCTCTTTAAGGCTTTCTTTCAAGTTTTTCGTCATCCAGACAATCCTCTTAATCCCACCATCGCCATAAAGAAACTTCTTGCTGACAATGAAGTTCCTACCTATGCCCATAAATCCCGGATTCTGTGTGCCTCCGCCAACACTTCCTGCCAGAGTGGAAAATTTCATACCTACAGGGGTCATGCCTGTATGACCTCTCTGAACAATCATTACGCCATTTGCTTCAGGAACGATAGCAATAATACACTCGAAGCAACCACAGGATGTCATCGGGTTCTGCATGATTGTGTAAAGGTTAAGGGTTTCAACTGCACCACCAGATGCCTTTACCAGATAATCATCAATACCTGAATATCTCCCGTATTTTTCATCCAGGACTTCGCCCTTCAGAATAGGTTGGTTTCCACCTGTTGGCTCAATCTCGAAAGCAGCCTTGCAGTCAAGCCAGTTAAAAGCGCCACAGAGTCCGAGTCTCTCAGGGCTGATAACACATACATGGGATGGAGCAAAAGACTGACATAGAAGGCACGAATAAAATGTATCAACTGCCTCATCGACGAGTCCAGCGGTTCTCGCATCACGTTCTTTGTAAACAGCTCTTGCCTCCTCCTGAACTGCTAGGACATCTGCCTCATCCGTATAGATTGTTACCTGAACCTTGTCTACAATTGCCTTAAAACGATGGTGGATCATGGCGGTATTAATTATGCCGAGGTGTTCAAGGGTGAACCCTTCCTTTTTTGCATTATGGTTTATCCTCATCCAGTTGATATCTCTCTGGCCCATGTGCCATACACCCTGGGCCTCATTGATATTAGAATGAATTTTTCTTTCTATAACTGATTCAAAATCCTTCTGCATCTTCCTTCCGGCAACATCAACAACTATTCCGAGAGGCATCTTCCCGCCCTGCTCATATCTTTCATTCCAGTTTTTACCAAGGATATTAATCTTGCCATCCTCAATTTCATCCATTTCCCTCATTCTTACCCATTCAAAGGCTGGCGTGCGGTTACCGCCAAACTCTATAAACATATCTTCTTTACGTATCCTCTCACCTTCAAAGGCCGGGCCATATGAAACGGGTATTGGCGGTTTCTCAACAACTATTTTCAGACCTCTAACCTCAATACCTTTCTGGACAATCTTGTTATAATCAAACTCTTTATCAACCTCTTCATATATACATACGCCGGTGGGATGTATAACAGGTACATCAGTATCGCACACCGCTGGATATCCCATGTTTATTGCACCTGCGCCTGTTGTCCATATTATTTCATTAAGTTCTCCCAGAACTAAGGCAAAAGCAAAAACCCTGTCTTTTGTGTATTTCAGATGAGCCTTGTAATCCCCTGGTTTTTTCCCGCCGAAAATAAGGGATGCCCTTACCGACCAATTAAGCGGATATATCGTATGTTCCGTATCAGGGCCTACAGGGACTATTCTCGTATCCCATCCAAGCTCAACGCCTTTTCTCAAAAGTTGTTTTGTAACGTTATTGCCATTCACATGACCTGAAAGGAAGGTAAGAATGTTTTTTTCCTGAAGTTCTCTGATTATCTTAACAGCTGTATCATCATCAGGAGCAGCCCCTATGATGGCAGCAAATCCAGGCATTGTTCCGTCAACGAGCTGGATACCTAAATTCCTCTGGATAGTATCAGTGATAAATCCGTTATATTCATAACCTGTCTCCGGATCTACAACCGGCTCCAACCCATTTATATAGCGTAATGCCATGATGATCTCTTCTGCAAAGAGCGTTGCCATGCCCGAATCAAGGGCTTCTCCCAGATAAGGTTTCCACAGGTGTTCTTCAGGCTCAGGATGAAGCATTTCCTTAGCCATTCCAAGGGCTATCTTCATGTCGCCCAATGTTTTTACTGCAAACCCTGTCATTGCATAAATCATGGGAAGATAAAAGGCAGTATCAGGAAATTCAAAAGCAAAACCCTCACCTTTTTCAGCAATGGTCTTATTTAGATTTTCTTCTGCTTGCTTGACTAAATTGTGGGAACCCTTGATGACAGCTGCGGCAATTATCTTGGACATCTCACCCTCCTTAACCGGAAAACTAAAAGATCGGCAGCGCTATTATTATATT
>DASPRG010000155.1:0-6818 GCA_035624555.1 Thermodesulfovibrionales bacterium | reverse complement strand
CATCTCAGGGTCGGTCATTATTGTTGCAGGGTTTGAGTTAACAAGCACAATCTTGTAGCCTTCCTCGCGAAGGGCCTTACATGCCTGAGTTCCTGAGTAGTCAAATTCACATGCCTGACCTATGATGATAGGCCCTGAGCCTATGAGGAGAATTTTTTTAATGTCAGTCCGTTTGGGCATATAATTCTATTTACTTTTGTTATCCTGTACTTGATTCAGGGTTTCAGTATATAGATGCTGAAACAACTACAATTGACCCTCTATCATGTCCCTGAAGCGCTTAAAAATATAGTTTGCATCATTGGGTCCAGGACCTGCCTCTGGATGATACTGGACAGAGAATGCCGGGAGGTTAACGTGTCTCATTCCTTCTTCAGTTCCATCGTACAGATTCTTATGCGTTAATTTAACCTGACCCTTTAGCCCTTTAATATCTACGCAGAAATTATGATTCTGGGATGTTATCTCGACCTTCTCTGTTGCCAGATCCATTACCGGATGGTTCCCTCCGTGATGACCGAATTTGAGTTTGTATGTCCTTCCACCCAATGCTAAACCAAGAAGTTGATGACCAAGACAGATGCCTAAGATAGGTTTTTTCCCGATAAGCTTCTTTGTATTTTTGACAGCGTAAGTAACTGCCTCAGGGTCTCCAGGGCCGTTGCTCAGAACTATTCCGTCAGGTTTCATATTGAGAACCTCCTCGGCAGGAGTTTTTGCAGGCACCACAGAGACATTAAAATTTGCATCCACAAGGTTCCTCAGAATGCTGAGTTTAACCCCGAAGTCATAGACGACAACCTTTTTAAATGCGGAATGCGGAATGCGGATTGCGGAGTCTTTATTCCGAATTCCGCATTCCGCATTCCGAACTCCTGTGTTAGCAGGCTCCCATCTCCATAGACCTTCGTTCCATGAATATGCCTTCTTTGAGGTTACTTTCTTCACAAGATCAATGCCTACAATCCCAGGATGTCTCCTTACTTTTTTGAGCATACTTTCAGGGTTTAGATCTTTCGTTGAGATTATCCCCATCTGAGAGCCATGGTCTCTTAAATGTTTAGTAAGGGCTCTGGTGTCTATTCCCTCAATCCCTACAATTCTATATTCCTTTAGATAGTTTTCTAATGAACGTATAACTCCGAACTCCGAACTCCGGACTCCGGACTTTTCAGCACGCCAGTTGCTCGGGAAAGGCAGGTATTCTTTAACGATAAAGCCTTCTACTTTCGGGCCTCCAAGAGATTCTATATCCTCGGCATTCACTCCATAATTTCCTATCTGGGTATATGTCATAGTCACGATCTGTCCTTTGTATGAAGGGTCTGTGAGGATTTCCTGATAGCCTGTCATAGAGGTATTAAACACAACCTCACCAATGGTTTCACCTTCAGCACCAAAGCCTCTGCCTTCAAATACAGTACCATCTGATAGGACGAGCAATGCCTTCACCGCGTTAGAAAAATTTTCTATTGAAGCACGGCCGAGCTTTCTAACAGGGTTTACTGGCATTCATGTATCCTTCCCTTCGAAATTGTAATGAGAGGGGCCCCTTTAAGCACCCATCCATCAAAGGGCGTATTCTTTCCCTTTGATAGAAATTTCGATGCCTCAACAGTGACCTCTTTTTCTGTATCTAAAATGGTGATGTCTGCATCAGATCCTACAGCAAGAGTGCCTTTTGGACCAGTGATAAGTGATGAGAGATGAGGCGTGAGTAAACCAAGAATTCTCGCTGGATTGAGAGACATTTTCTCTGCTAACTGGTTTATAGTTAAGACCCCTTCATCGACAAGTTTCAGACTCAGACCGAGCGCAGTTTCGAGGCCTGAAATGCCTGATGGTGCCAGGTCAAATTCCTTGAGCTTTTCATCCCGGTGGTGTGGTGCGTGATCAGTGGCAATCACATCAATCGTGCCATCCTTTAACCCCTCCTTTATAGCTTCTATATCCTTTTTTGTACGCAAGGGAGGGTTCACCTTCGCATTTGTGTCATAATTCTTTACAGCATCCTCTGTGAGGCTAAAATAATGGGGGCATGTTTCCGCTGTAACATTTACGCCCCTTGTCTTTGCATTCCTTATCAATTTCACCGAGCCTTTTGTTGATACATGGGCTATATGGAGCTTTCCGCCTGTAAGCTCTGCTAACAAGATGTCTCTGAAAACCATTATCTGTTCTGACTCAGCCGGTATTCCCCTCAGTCCGAGTGTTATCGACAGTAACCCTTCGTTCATTACTCCATCCTCAGAGAGAGTTAAATCTTCGCAGTGGGAGATTATGGGAAGACCAAAGGCCTTTGAATACTCCAGTGCCCTTCTCATTATCAGACTATTCATTACAGGCAGTCCGTCATCAGAGAAGGCAATGCAACCTTCGTCTTTCATTGTTCCCATCTCTACAAGTTCTTTACCTTCCTGGACTTTCGTTATTGCGCCAATTGGAAGGACAGTACATAATCCATCAAGGGATTTTCTTATGATGAATTCTGTAACACTCGCATTATCATTAATGGGGAATGTGTTTGGCATACAGCAGACGGTTGTGAAGCCACCCCTGATCGCAGCGGCAGTTCCTGTCTTTATCGTCTCTTTGTATTCAAACCCGGGCTCCCTGAGATGTACATGCATATCAATGAGGCCGGGAATGACAAACATCCCCTCTGCGTTGATAGTTCTCAATTCAGAATCTTTAATCCCCCCACGCCCCCCTTTAGAAAAGGGGGGCGTGGGGGGATTTGACTTCTGACTTCTTATTTCTGACTTCTGACTTCTGACTTCTGTATTCTGTATTTTGATTTCTTTGATCTTTCCATCTTCAATCAAGACATCACCAATCCCGTCAATCCCCTGTGAAGGGTCTATGATATGTCCTTTTTGGATTACTACTTTCATCTCTTAACTCCTGCGAGGAGGTACATTACCGCCATTCTTACAGCAAGGCCATTTGTTACCTGTTCGAGGATCACTGATCGCGGGCCGTCTGCAATCTCTGAGGAGATTTCGATTCCCCGGTTCATCGGACCAGGATGCATGACTATAGCGTCATCCTTTGCAAGGGAAAGTCTTTCCAGTGTAAGCCCCCAATTTTTGGAATACTCCTCAGTGGATGGAAAGAACCCCTTGCCCTGCCGTTCCATCTGGATTCTGAGCATCATTACCACGTCTACATCCTTCAGGCCCTCTTCTATACTATGGAAGACTACAATACCAATTCCTTCCATCTCCCTTGGTATTAAGGTTGGTGGACCGATCAGCCTTACTTTTGCACCAAGTTTCGTCAAACCATAGATATTAGATTTTGCAACTCTGCTATGGATTATGTCCCCCACAAGAGCGATATCGAGGCCCTCAATTCTTCCCTTCTTTTCCCTTATCGTGAAGGCATCAAGGAGTGCCTGTGTTGGATGTTCATTTGTGCCATCCCCTGCATTTATCACGGAGGCCCTGAGTTTTTTAGCGAGAAGGTGTGGTACCCCGGCTGAAGAATGTCTTATTATTATAAAATCCGCACCGAGGGCCTGGACGGTTAGGGCTGTGTCAATCAGACTCTCACCCTTGACAACGCTACTTGTAGGAACTGAGAAGTTAATAACATCAGTGCTCAGTCTCTTTGCTGCAAGTTCAAATGATGTCCGTGTTCTTGTCGAAGGTTCAAAGAAAAGATTCACAGCAGTCTTGCCACGCAAGGTAGGAACCTTTTTTATATCTCTTCCGAGTACATCCTTGAACCCTGCGGCTGTATCAAGTATCAGGTTTATATTCTCTACAGATAGTTCTTTTATGCCGAGCAGGTCTTTATTATCCAGCACTTTTTATTTCTTTATCTCCACTTTTTCGATTATTACCCTGTCTTCTAATCCATCTTCTTCAAGCTGGACTTCGACATTCTCAGTCAGGGAGGTAGGGATATTCTTACCAACATAGTCAGCTTTTATCGGAAGCTCCCTGTGTCCCCTGTCAATCAAAACAGCGAGCTGGATGGCGGCAGGTCTCCCAAGGTCCATCAATGCATCCATGGCAGCCCTGATTGACCTTCCTGTAAAGAGGACATCATCAACGAGGATGATTTTGAAATCCGTTATCTCAAAAGGGACATCGGTTTTTCTGACAACAGCCTGGCCCTTTCTTATACTCAGGTCATCCCTGTAAAGTGCTATATCGAGCGAGCCAACAGGTATTTCCTTTTTTTCGATCTCCTTTGTCTTTGAGGAGAGTCTTCTTGCAAGATGAACTCCTCCCCTCTGTATTCCAACGAGGCAGAGCCTATCTATGCCTTTGTTCTTTTCGATAATTTCATGTGCCATTCTCGTTAAGGCCCTATCGATATCCTTTTTATTAAAGAGTTCCTTAGACATTGTTAAAATCCCATAAAAAAACCTTCCCCTCGTTGAGTGGAAGGTTCGTTGGTTTTTTAATTTTGCAGCTCACGCTGCCTCCTCTGCCTTATGGCCTCGCCGGGCCATTCCTTAAGGCATCTTTATTAAACCATAAATCAGAGAGGGCTGTCAAATCATCCGGATAACTAATGAAATATTACAGCTATCCTGGAAAAAGTTTTCCGTGACTACCTAAGGTTATTTAAGCGGTAGTAGTACCCATACCTGTGTAACTGGTTTGTTCTGTTTTCGAGAACGCCAGTATGCCGAGAAATACGAAGTTTACAATTGGAACAAGCATCAAGAGTCCAAGCCATTTGTTTCTGCCAAGATTTTCTGTGATGCATACCCAGAGATAAATGCCTACAATGATATTCACGATCGGAACAAGTAAAAGAAGGACCCACCACCATGGCTTATTAGCTGAACTTACAACAGTCCACAACTGAATCAGTGGAATCCATGCTATCCAGGGAGCTGGCACATCAAGCTTCTTTGCTATAAAGAAGAGGCATAAACAGAAATATATGTACAGAGCAATCTCTAAGATAATCAACATAATTCCAAAGCCAGCTAACAGCCCAGTAGGAACTACCGGAGGTATACCTCTTATTCCTTTTCCCGGAACTGGCATAGCCGGGGATCCTGCAGGAGGTTGCATCATCTGTTGCGGCTTGATTTGCTGTGGTTCTGGTGATGGCGATTTCTCTTCCAGGGGAACAGCAGGTTCCTTAGTTTTCTGTTGCTGAGTCTCCTGTGAGGATTGCTTTTCAGGAACAGGTTCTGCTTTTACCTCTGGTTGCTTTTCTTTACTCTTAGCGATATGTGCTTTCTTTTTCACCGGTACTTGTTTAGGAGAAGGCTCAATAGGTTTTTCGATTTTTTGCTCTGGATATTCTGGGAGACCATACTTCACTGGGGAGAACTGGGGATCAATGAGATATGCCATTTTAAAATATTCATCTGCTTCATCAAATTTCTTGAGTTTATATAAGGCATATCCTATGCGATAATATGCAGCAGGTTCCGGTTTCTTTTCTACATACTCTTTTAAAAGCATGATAGCTTCTTTGTATTTCCCGCTATTGTAGTATGTGAGTGCTTTATCATATTCGGGATCTGTTTCTGCGAGGATCATTTCTGACAAAACAAATAGCGTAAAAACTACAAATGTGAGAAAAGCAATCTTTTTCATAATTGCCTCCATTTTATAAGGTTTTCTCTCTCGTTCTCTTTTGCCCTTCTTTTCTTTCTACAATAATTGAGCATATCAGGTATTCATTACTGTGATACCAGTCACCATTGTGTGTCATAATAGGTCTACCATTTCTATATACCAAATTACCACTATTATATAGATTTTTACGGTTTTTGCATCAAAAATCTCATTGTTTCAATAACCCCCTTTGGTCTTTCAAAGGTCTTTTCATTTATAATTGGTTATGCTCGAAAAAATTAAGGGTAAGGTATTGGCTGGTGAAAGAGTATCCAGGGCTGAGGCAATCGAATTATTCGAGACAGACGATATCTTTTACCTTGGAGACCTTGCCTCATATATAGCTAAGAAGAAAAACGGCAAAAATGTATTCTATATCAGGAACAGGCATATAAATCCGACAAACATCTGTGTTAACCGCTGCAGATTCTGTGCTTTTAGCCGTTCAAAAGGTGAGGAAGGAGCTTTCGAATTAACAATTGGTGAAATCATCCAGAAACTCCAACCTTATTGTGCAGACTTCAGTAATCCCCCCTCACCCCCCTTTAGAAAAGGGGGGAAAGAGGGGATTAGGGAGGTTCATATTGTCGGAGGGCTTCATCCTGATTGGCCATTTGAATACTACATAGATATGCTTTCAGCAATAAAGAAGGATTTCCCTGATCTCCGAATAAAGGCCTTTACTGCTGTCGAGATTGATTATATGTCGAGGATAAGCGGACTCAGTCTTGAAGAGACACTCCTCGCCTTACAAAAACACGGCCTTGATGTAATGCCAGGAGGTGGGGCTGAGATATTTGACAGGAAGATAAGGAGCAGACTCTGTCCGGAGAAGATTTCAGGTGAGAGATGGCAAGAGGTTATGGAGACAGCGCACAGATTAGGGATTAAGACGAATGCAACAATGCTTTATGGGCATATTGAAAACTATGAACATCGTATTGACCACTTACTTGCCCTGAGAAATCTTCAGGACAGGACAGGTGGCTTTCAGGCATTTGTTCCCCTCTCCTATCATCCAAAAGGCAATGAAATAGGTGGCTCTTACTCATCAGGCATAGATGATTTGAAGACCATTGCTGTTAGCAGGATAGTGCTCGATAATTTTGATCATATTACCGCTTATTGGATTATGCTCGGTGAAAAGATCTCCCAGCTTTCTCTCCTTTTTGGTGCAAGCGATCTCAGCGGAACTATTATTGAGGAAAAGATTACCCATTCCGC
>DASPRG010000152.1:0-20739 GCA_035624555.1 Thermodesulfovibrionales bacterium | reverse complement strand
GCTATTATCTTTCCTGAATCGATAATGGCTACTCTGTTACATAAAACCTCTGCCTCTTCCATATAATGGGTGGTTAGAAACATTGTTATTGAATCACCTTCTCTGAGCTTTCTGAGAAAATCCCAGACAACATGTCTGGACTGAGGATCAAGCCCTATTGTAGGCTCATCGAGAAAAAGGACTTTGGGCTTATGCACTAAAACACGTGCAACCTCAAGCCTTCTTCTCATCCCTCCTGAATATGTGGCAACAAGGTCATTAGCCCTCGCAGTGAGACCAATTATTTCAAGAAGATATTTAATCCTCTCCTTCCTCTCCTTTGAAGGAATGCCATAGAACCGTCCATAAATATCCATATTCTCATATCCTGTTAGATCGAGATCTGTTGTCATCGCCTGCGGTACAACACCAATCTCTCGCCTTACAGCACCTGGATTTTTTGCAACATCACAGCATGCAACAACGGCTTTCCCATCTGTTGGCTTGAGAAGTGTGGTGAGCACTCTGATAAGCGTTGTCTTTCCAGCTCCATTTGGACCGAGGAAACCAAAAAATTCACCCTCCAACACATCAAAACTCACATTATCAACGGCAGTAATCGGTCCGAATTTCTTTGTTATTCCTGAAACCTCTATGACTTTATTATTCTGCATAATCTCTCATGCCTTCTTCGGTATCTCCACTTCTACGGTCATCCCTGGCTTTAACACACCACCTGTATCAGTTACCTTTATCTTAACCCTGAAGGTCTTTATATCCTGCCTTCCACGAGTTACATCCCTCTGGGTTGCAAACTCTGCATACCTTCCTATCTCTGAAACTTTTCCTTTAAATACCTTATCAGGAATCCCCTCTGCTCTAATAATTGCTCCGCTATCAAGAGCCACCGAACCTATCAAGGTCTCCTCTATATCCACCCTTATATAAAGGTTGTCCATATCAACAATTGTTAAGATTGTTATGCCTGGACTTACTGTTTCACCCTTTTCTAAAGCCCTGAATATGACAGTCCCTGATACGGGTGTTATGATTACGGTGTCATCGAGCTTTGACATGTGATAAGAAAGATTGGCCTCTGATTCTTTAAGTCTCGCCTTTGCAGAGTTGAGCTCACTGATTGATGAGTTGACCTGAGCTGTAGCTGCATCCCTTTTTGAATAAGAAGCTGTGAGTCTTGCCTTTGAAGCTGTATAAGTCGCCACAGATGTATCATAATTGGTTGTAGCTACTTCATAGTAGTCCGTAGAGATTAATTCCTCTTTGTAAAGAGCAGTCGCTCTATCAAGCTTTTTCTTTGCATCATCCATGACTGCTCGGGCTTTTTCTACATCTGCTTCTGAACTCTTAATTTCTGCTTCAGCATTTTGAATATTTGCCTTTGCATTTTCAATTGCTGACTCTGAAACCTTTATATCTGCCTTTGACTTTTCTACTCCTGCCCTTGCCTGCTCTACTGATGCCCTTAGATCATCACTTTCGAGTTTAATAACAATCTGACCCTTCTTTACACTTTCTCCCTCATCACAGCATATCTCAGAAATTCTGCCCGCTATCTTCGGAGAAAGATTCACCTCCACTCCTTCAACAATCCCGGTTGTCTTGATACTTGCAACCCTTCTTCCCTTTTGGGCAAAGAACACCAGAAGGACGATTACTGCTATCAGAATGATCAGACCAAAGATAATAACCCGTTTTTTCATAAATTTCATCTAAACTCCATTTACTTATCTTTTATATTTTGACTAATGACTGAAGATTGCTGACCGACAACTGTCTTTAACAATGTTCCGGTTGCCCTTTCCAATTTCAAGACAGATAACTGATAGTCATACTTTGCATCTTCCAACTGCCTCTCAGATGTTAACAATAGCGTGTTGGCATCAATCACATCTATGCTATTGGCAAGGCCGAATTCATACTGCCTTGATATCGAATTGTAGTTATCTCTCGCAAATGTCACCTCATCTTCAAGGGACTTGAGAACTCCTTTCTGTGTCTGAAATTCAAGAAAGGCTTTTTCAACCTCTATCATTATAGTCTTCTTCAAGTCTTCATAGATCAACTCTGATTGTCTCATTCTCGCTTTTGCTTCCCCTACCTCTGCCCTTCTCAGCCCGCCCTCAAAAAAGGGAAATGTCACGCTGAGCATACCATAGATGCTCTCACGAAGGAAGAAAGGCAAGGCAGGTTCTTCTTCCATCCTCGAATAAACACCCCCAACAGAGATAGTTGGCCAGTATGCACCCTGGGCATACCTTACCTGATCTCCTGAAATTCTATTCTGGAGATCCTGTGATTTCAATTCTGCGCGCTCCGATAGAGCTTTTCCCTTCAAAAAAGAAAGGACATACTCTTCCGCTGGTTTACCCTTTATATCGGTTTCCTTAACGTCAAAGTCCACACTTAACCCAACAATCCTTGCCAAGATTGCCTTTCTCAATTTGAGATTGTTGTCTGCCTTTACCAAATCTGCCTGCGATCCTGACAACTCGGCATTCGCCCGCAAAAGGTCGGTTTTTGTTACATCTCCGACTTTGAGTCTCGTGGCAGCCGCATCTCTGTGCTTTGTCAGTCTCTCACTATTAACTCTGGCAATTTCCAGAGCTTTTTGAGCCTTGAGGACATCGTAATAAGCTGAAGCAACGCTCAAAAGATATTCCTCTTTCACAGCATAAAACTCAAATTTACTTTTCTCAATATTCTCTTTTGAAATCTTAAATGCAGTTAGTTCTCTTCCACCCGTAGACATCGCCTGATCAAGCCTCAATCCCCATGATGAAGAGTATTCTGGCTGAATAGCAAACAGGCTGCTTCCAAATACAGCAGTTTTTTCTTCACTATATCTTGTGTAATCCCAGAATGCAGAAAATTTCGGAAGAAGTGACGAGAGGGCCTTGTCTCTTCCCTTTTCCGAGACATACACGTCTTCTCCTGATATCTTTATCTTTTCAGAGCGCTCAAGAGCTATCCTGTAAAGGTCTTCGAGGGAATATTCTTCTGCTGCAAAGAGATTTTGCGATATGGCAACCATAAGCATAATAAAAATATGCATCATGACAATGAGTCTGAAATGAGAAATCATTTCAGTGTCCCCCTCGCAAAGATACCCACAAACACTTTTATTATCTTGTCAGTATCGATTTTTCTATATTTTTTGAATATATGAAATTCCTTTGCATTAAAATATGAAAAGAACATCCCGAGGAATGCCCTTGCACCACTTTCGGTATCGAATGCTCTCACAATACCTTTTTTGTGCATCATATTAAAATAAGATGCGAGGGTCTTGATTGTTTCATCAATAAAGCCGTGGTGAATCTTGTGAATCTTCTCAGGATACCTACGCACCTCTGAATGCATTATCTGTATCATATCTTTCCTCAAATCAAGGGTATCAAGGAATCTCTTCGCAATTACTGTCAAAGCCTTTTCATAGGGTACATTTGAAATTCCAGGGAGGAGACCCCTAAGAATAGGAAGGAACGAGTACGTATTGATTACTTCCTCAAAAAGTTTCTCTTTTGAAGAGAAGTGCCTGAAGAGGGTCACCTCGGCAATTCCTGTTTCCTTTGCAATTTCCTTTGTTGTAGCACCGAGATACCCTTTTTTCGAGAAGAGCTTTAATGCCGTCCCAAGAATTTTATTCCTTGTAGATAAGGATCTTTCTCTATTCATCATCAAACCTCGCCTTTTTATCCTCCATTCACAGAATCCTCATGAAGGTTAGCACTTACTAACATAATAAGAAAAATCTTTCATGTTGTCAAGTAGAACTTTTCTCCACAATTGCTGATAGAAAATCGTAGTAAGCGAAAATCGCTTCTGGTTATTACAATATTTATGTCTGGATTTGAGAATAAAATAGCTCAGGTGGCCGGTTATTAAACGTTGATAACGGTATTCCCTTCGCCAAGGAGGATTATCTTTGGATTGAACTTCTTCACCTGGCTTTCCTCAACATAGCCATAACAGAAGATTATAATTTTATCTCCCACGACACCCTTCCGTGCAGTGGGTCCATTCAGACAGACCTCGCCTCTCTTGCCCGGAATCACATATGTCTCAAATCTTTCTCCGTTGTTAAGATTGCTCACCATTACCTGCTCGTATGGAACTATTTCTGCCTCTTTCAGAATCTCTCCATCAAGAGTGATACTCCCCTCATAGTAAAGATTAGACTCCGTGACTGTTGCCATATGTATCTTTGCTCTCAGTATGCAACGTAACATACCGCCTCCCTCTCGTAAACAGTGAATAGTGAACAGTAAACACTCTTAATATGAACTTCTCTCATTCTATTATCTTCGGCACTCTATAGAATTTATCTGTATGGTCAGGTGCATTCAGGAGGGCATCCTCTCTCGGAATCGAAGGCCGTGGTATGTCATCATGCATGACATTACTTAATGGCAGGATATGGGATGTTGGTTCAATGTCTTTTGTATTAAGTTCATTGAGCTTTTCCATGTAATCCAAGATACTGCTCAGCTGTGAGCCGAAGAGCTCTTTTTCTTCTTCGGAAAGAGATAATCGTGCCAATGATGCTATATGTTCAATCTCTTCTTTCGATATCCTCATTGTTCTGTCAGGCTAAATCTTTTCCAGGTTTGCGAACTTCACGGCAAGCCGTTTCAGGCCAATATTCGGGAAGTTGACTGTTATCTTCTGTTCGTCTCCGTCTCCATAACAGTCACGCACAACGCCTATACCCCAGGTTGGATGTTTTACCCTGCTTCCAGCAGAATACAGATTTAAGGGGTGTTTGGGCATAATCTTTTTCTTGAGAGGTTCCGGTCTTATTGTTGTGTGGGTTGTGATTTTCTCTATCCATTTACAGCAGTTCTTGAGAATATCCTTAAGGAATCGTGAAGGTTCTTGGTCCTGCAACTTTGCATAAAGTTTCCTTTTGCTGGCACCGCTTAGCCAGAGCATATCTCTTGTCCTCGTCATCCCAACATAAAAAAGCCTGCGTTCTTCAGTAATCTCATCCTTGCCTTCTATGGCTCTACAATATGGCAGGACTCCTTCCTCAAGCCCTATAATAAACACAACAGGGAACTCAATACCCTTTGCATTATGCAGTGTCATAAGGGAAACGTAATCTCCCCCTGTAATTTCGTCCATACTTGTACACAATGATATCCAATCGAGGAAATTCTTTATCTCTTTCCCCTCGGCAGAGGAGATGAGTTCCTCAATGTTCCTAACCCTATCCTCATACAAGGTTTTTGCATAACCCGACTTTTCAACGATGTTTTTTAACATATCAGATGCAGACCTGTACTTCAGAGAAGAGAAATTTTCAATGAGCTTGACAAACTCTGAAAGTTTATCTTTTGCAGCAGTGGCAAGATTATCCGTACGGAGAGTCGCTTTTATCGCATCAAAGAGTGATATTGATTTTTTCCGAGCTTCTTGCTCTATCTTAGAAAGAATCACCGTACTTATTTCCCGCGATGGACAGTTGATAATCCGCCTGAGACTAACATTATCTCCATGATTGAGGGATAAACGCATATAAGCCACAAGATCCTTTATCTCCTTCCTGTGGTAAAAGCTGACGTTGCCAAGAACACGGTAAGGAAGGCCTTCATTGCACAGAGCATCTTCTAAAGCCTTTGATTGGAGATTTATGCGATAGAATATTGCAAAATCCTTGTAATCATATCTCCCTTTCAGGTAAAGTTCCTTTATAATCTTGGCAATATATTTTGCCTCTTCTTCATACGTATGGAACCAGCAGTAGAACACCTTCTCGCCCAAGCCTCGATCTGTCCGTAGGTTTTTACATTTCCTCTCAGTGTTCTGTGAAATGACAGCGTCTGAGACATTAAGTATATTCTGGGTAAAGCGGTAGCTCTGTTCCAGTTTGATAAGTTTCGTTCCGGGAAAGTCATCCTCAAAACTCATGATGTTATTAATATCAGCACCCCTAACTCGATATATGCACTGGTTATCATCACAAACAACACATACTTTTTTGTGAGCAGAAATGAGAAGTTTAAGGAGATAGTACTGAGCATAATTTGTGTCCTGAAAATCATCAACGAGGGTATAAGAAAACACGTTCTGGTACTTTTCGAGAAGTTTAGGATTATTCTCGAATAGTTTTACGGTCAGCATAATGAGGTCATCATAATCAAGGGCATTGCTTTTCCTGAGCTCATCCTGATACCGTACGTAAACCTTTGCCAGTTTCTCATCAAAGCCAAAACCGTCACCAGAAGAGAGAAACTCTTCAGGTTCTATGAGTGAAGACTTGAGAGCGCTTATCCGTGAAACAATTCCCTTGTAGAGAGCTTCATGGATCTTGAATTCCTTCAAGATATGTCTAACAAGGCTACACTGATCATCTTCGTCATAAATAGAAAAACTATTGTTATGGCCAAGGGCTTTTATCTCTTTCCGTAATATCCTGTTACAGTGTGAATGGAATGTACCAACCCAAGAAACATCTGTTTCTTTCTCGAGGAAACTACGTATCATCTCTTTCATCGCATCAGCTGCCTTATTCGTAAAGGTAACAGTAAAAATCGAATCCGGAGGGAGTCCCTTTGTCTTTACCAGGTAGGAAAACTTATGAGCAATAACTTTGGTCTTACCACTCCCTGCACCTGCCAATATAAGTAAGGGACCTTTTGTATAGAGGATAGCCTCTTTCTGCTGCGGGTTTAAATCATGCATGAGAATATCTTTTGACATCCTACCCCATCCTTATAATAACTGATATTTACTATTTAAATCTATCTCCCTTTATGTAAATTAACAGTTTCTTGAAATAAAATAGTGAGTGCATTCCCCGCAGCTTGAGAAACTTTTTTCATTCCACAGTGACGCTCTTAGCAAGATTTCTTGGCTGATCAACATCGCATCCTCTCAAAACGCCAACATGATATGCGAGAAGCTGTACCGGAATAGCCATTAATACAGGTGTAAGATAGGGATTTATATTTGGCACAAGAACGCATTTATCTGAAATCCTGAAAACTGCACTTTTAGGATCATTCGTGATTGATATGACCTTCCCCCCCCTGGTCTTTACCTCCTGGAGGTTCGAAAGTATCTTTTCATGCAGGTTATCTACAGGTGCAAGGACAACAACAGGGAGATCTTCGTCTATCAATGCTATCGGGCCGTGCTTCATCTCACCAGCAGGATATCCCTCTGCATGTATGTATGATATTTCTTTCAGCTTCAGTGCTCCCTCAAGGGCAATAGGATAATTGATACCTCTTCCAAGGTAAAGAAATCCTCTTGCCTTAAAAAATTCCTTTGCTATCTTTCTAATGTCTTCATCTACAGCTAACAATGCCTCAACCTTCCCTGGTAGCACCAGGAGCTCTCCCAATAACTCTGTTGAAAGGTTCTCTGAGATCACATCCTTTGCCTTTCCTAAAGCCACTGTAAAAAGATAAAGTGCTACAAGTTGGGCTGTAAATGCTTTTGTTGAAGCAACTCCTATCTCAGGACCAGAATGAGTATAAAATACAGCATCGGCCTCCCTCGAAGATGTACTCCCAACAACATTACATATGCTCAATACCTTTGCACCGAGCTTTTTTGTTTCCCTCTGAGCAGCAAGGGTATCGGCCGTCTCTCCAGACTGAGTTATGACTATCATAAGGTCACCTGGCCTCACAAGGGGTCTTCTATAACGGAACTCTGACGCAACATCAACCTCGGTGGGGACCCTTGCAAGCTCTTCTACCATATATTTACCGATAAGTCCTGCGTGATAGGAGGTACCACAGGCAACAATAAAAATCTTCTCAACCTTCTTCAGGTCATCACTGCTAAACCCAAATTCATCTAAATTGACATCTGCTTCCTCAAGATAAAGCCTTCCCTTTAACGTATCTCCTATCGACCTCGGCTGCTCATATATTTCTTTAAGCATAAAGTCCTTATAACCGCCCTTTTCTGCCATCGAAAGGCTCCATGGCACAGACTTCACTTCCTTCTGGACAGGTATGCTATCAGGCCCTGTAATCGCGATGCCTTCACCTGTCAGGACAGCCATCTCCCCATCATCAAGAAATATGACATCTTTTGAATGACTCAGGAATGCTGGAACATCCGAGGCAAGAAAAAATTCCCTATCACCTAACCCGACAACAAGAGGGCTATCCTTCCTCACGCCCACGATCTTATCTGGTTCATCTTCCTTGATAACAACAAGGGCATAGGAGCCTTTAACTTCCTTCAAAGCTTCTCTAATAGCCTCTTCGAGGGGATATTTCTTTGTATATTCCTCGATGAGATGACAGAGGACTTCTGTATCAGTCTCTGAATTGAACTGATATCCCTTTTCAATCATTCTTGCTTTGAGATCAAGGTAATTCTCTACGATTCCGTTATGCACTAAAACAATACTCCTTGACCTATGCGGATGGGCATTTTCATCTGAGGGTCTCCCATGGGTAGCCCACCTTGTATGACCTATCGCAGCATAGCTGGATGGGTTTTCAGACTCAAGCATTGAAGCCAAGTCTTTTATCTTACCCGTGCACCTTCTAATCTCAATGCCATTAGCAGAAAAAAAGGCGATCCCGGCAGAATCATATCCTCTGTATTCAAGACGCTTCAGGCCTTCGAGTACTACGGAGACTGCATCCTTTTTACCTATATATCCGATTATCCCACACATATTACAACAGTGACCAGTGACGAGTAACAAGTGATGAGTTTAATACAAGCATCATGTTACCCTTTTGTTTTCTTTTTAACTTTCAACTTTTCACTTTTAACTTTTAACTTTTTCCTTATTACCCAGTCTTTAATATTGCTCTGCTTTATTCTGCTTAGGGCAAGGGCCATTGAGGGGACATCCTCTGTGATCGTAGAACCAGCACCTATGTATGCACCTTTCCCAACTTTTACAGGCGCGATAAACTGAGAATCACTTCCAACAAAGGCGTTGTCTTTGATAACGGTAATGTGTTTTTTATACCCGTCATAGTTGCAGGTTATTGTACCTGCACCTATGTTTACATTATTCCCGATCTTTGAATCACCGAGATACGTAAGATGGCCGGCCTTTGTACCAGAACCTATGACTGATTTTTTAATTTCAACAAAGTTACCTATTCTCGCTTCTTTCCCAATTTGAGATCCAGGTCTAATACGGGCGAAGGGTCCGACAGAGGCTCTATCCTTCACAACAGAACTCTGGATCAGGGTTGAATCCTGAATAATTGCCCCGTCACCAATGATACTGTTCTGAATCCTAACATTTGGATATATTGTGCATCCCCTCCCTACCCTTGTGTTACCCTCAAGATAAACATTGGGGTAGATTTGCGTACCTTTTCCTATCCTCACGTAGGGAGATATGAATACTGAGTTGGTATCCATAAAGTTCACACCTCTATTCATCCATCTCTTTATGATTCTGTCTTTCATAAGCTGACGAACCTTTTCAAGTTCTCTGAGAGTGTTCACTCCCATTAATTCATCCTCAGACCCAATGCAAAAAGCGTCTACCTTTATTCTCTTATCATTTGCAATACTGACTACGTCGGTCAGGTAATATTCACCTTTTGATTCATTCAGTTTTATCTCTTTTAAAATATGGAATGCCTCAGACTCAAGAGCATATATTCCGCTGTTAACTTCTTTTATCTTCTTTTGTAGATCCGTAGCATCCCTGTCCTCAACAATAGAGACTGCCCTGCCAGATTCATCTTTTATAACCCGGCCATATGAACTCGGCTCTTCTGCCATAAAGGAGAGAACAGAAATAACATTCCTTTTCTGTTTATGGAGACGTAAAAATTTTTTTAGGGTCTCCCGAAGAACAAGGGGGGTATCTCCATTAATGATCAGAACAGTCCCTTTAAATCCCTTGATGGCCTGCCTTGCCTTCAGGAGCGCATCGCCTGTTCCCATCGCCTCCTTCTGATGTGCAAAACAGATTGACCCGTCACCCTTTACAGATTCCTTTATTTCCTTAAAATGTTTTCCTACGACCACAACAATCCTTTGTGGTTTTAGCTCATTCAGTGTATTTAAAACATACTGGAGCATCGGAGCATCATAAATCTTATGGAGGACTTTCGGTAAAGATGAACTCATCCTTTTACCAAGACCAGCAGCCAGAATAACCCCAGCTAATTTCATTGTTTTGCCTCTGAAATCGTGTTAGGTATTGAGATACCAGCCGAAAGGATGATTTTGATGCCCTCATCCACAGGGATGTCCGTATAGAAGACCTCTTCACTCTTGAATAGTACTATCTCACCAAGGTAAAAATTATTTGTAGGAATATAAACAGCCCTCATGGAAGATTCATGTCCGTCCTTATCAGCCTTCATTGTATGCTCCTTTGTAAGAAAGCCGAAAACGAAGGCACCGGGTCGCGGGTACTCAACGATGACGAATCTCTTGAAGGATGAAGCTTTATTCTCTGGGGAGAAGGCATCAACAATCTGTTTGATTGCGATGTAAATGCCTTTGAATACAGGTATTCTCAGCATAAGTTTTTCAAAAGATTTAATTGCCTTTTTCCCAAAGACATTTGTCGAGATTACACCCACGATGAATATGAGAACGATTGCCGAGACAAAACCAAGGCCCGGAATGTGGTAGCCGAGAATACTATCGTAAAAAGGTCCAAGAAGACCATCAACAAACTTAAAAAACCACCCTATGATGAGAAAAGTAATGATAACAGGGATTGATACGAGAAGCCCTGCAAGAAACCTCCTCTTGAAAGTAGCACGCACGGAAATCGGTATGTCACTTGCCAACCTTAGCCATCACCTCTTCAGGAATATCAAAGTTTGTATAAACATTCTGTACATCTTCATGGTCTTCGAGGGCATCAACCAGTCTTATCATCACTTCTGCGGCCTTTCCGTCAAGGGCAACATAGCTTTTGGGAAGCATCGTTATCTCTGCAAAGGATGGAGAAATCCCGGCTGCTTCCAGAGAAGCCTTTACTTTATTCATATCCTCAGGGGTTGTAATAATCTCGTAACTGTCCTCTCCAGGGTCATTCTTCATATCCTCAGCACCTGCTTCAAGAGCAGCGGACATCAGGGAATCTTCATCAATTTTAGTCTTTTCGACGATGATATATCCCTTTTTATGAAACATCCAGGAAACACAACCTGCCTCACCCAAATTCCCACCATGTTTGGTCATGATATGTCTTATCTCTGAAACTGTCCTGTTTCTGTTGTCTGTAAGTACTTCCAAAAGAATCGCTGTACCACCTGAGCCATACCCCTCATAGATAGTCTCTTCGTAGGCTACGCCGGGAAGCTCGCCTGTGCCTTTCATAATCGCCCTCTTAATATTCTCCTGGGGCATGTTCACCTCTTTTGCCTTCTCAATTGCAACCCTCAGTCTCGGGTTTCCATCAGAGTCTCCACCACCTAGTCTTGCAGCAACAGAAATTTCCTTAACAATTTTCGAAAAAATTTTCCCCTTTTTCGCATCAACTACAGCTTTTTTGTGTTTGACCTGTGCCCACTTCGAGTGTCCAGACAAGATAGCCCTCCGGATGATTTTCCTTTGATCCTAAAGATAAATGATTTATGTTATAAATTGATTCAAGAGTTACTTTTATGATAATTCTACAGGAGTAACACTGTCAAGCTTCTATACCATATTCCTTAATCTTTGTGAGGAGTGTCTTGTAACTTACCCGAAGGAGTTCAGATGCTTTGCTTTTATTGCCCTTTGTCTGCCTGAGGGCTTCAACAATACGTTGTGTTTCTGCAATCTTCAATGCCCTCTTTGCCACATCTTCGAGTGTTCCTCCCGATAGTGGAAGCTGACCTGCAGAACCAAATTCAGATCGTTGGGAAAGAACAATATGTTCAGTTTTAATGATATCCCCGTCACAGAGGATGATAGCCCTCTCAATGGTATTCTCAAGCTCCCTCACATTACCTTTCCAATGATAGTTCATAAGGATATCAAGGGCATCTTTTGAAATACTCTTTTGAGAAGTCTTTAATTCAAGGCAGTACTTATTGATGAAATATTCGACAAGTAAAGGGATATCTTCTTTTCTTTCCTTCAATGGCGGTATCTTAATAGGAAATACATTCAGCCTGTAATAAAGGTCTTCTCTGAAACTTTTGTCCTCAACAGCCTTTTCGAGATCTTTATTACTTGCTGCAATAATCCTAACATCTACTTTAATAGTTTTTACTCCCCCTACCCTCTCTATTTCGCTTTCCTCAATCGCTCTCAGAAGTTTTGACTGGAGTATAAGATCCATGTCACCAACTTCATCAAGGAATATCGTCCCTCCATCAGCAAGCTCAAATTTGCCGAACTTCTTTGCATCCGCTCCTGTAAAGGAGCCCTTTTCATGACCGAAAAGTTCAGATTCGAGGAGTTCCTTTGGTATAGCCGCACAGTTAATTGGCACAAAGGGATAGTTCCGCCTGGGACTTAAGTTATGTATCGCCCGCGCAAAGAGTTCTTTCCCTGTCCCACTTTCGCCGAGGAGAAGTACCGTTGTTTTCGTTGGTGCAACCTTCTGTACAAGCTGTGCAACATCTGTTATCTTCTCGCTCTTGCCAATAATTCTTGGGAGTCCAAGTTTTGATGCAAACTCCTCTCTTAAAAGTATATTCTCTGTGAGAACTCTTTGTGTCTCGAGCGCCCTCCTTATCAGCATGAGGAGATGATCTATATCAAAAGGTTTTGTGATAAAGTCGAATGCGCCCTCTTTCATTGCGATAACGGCTGTCTCAACTGAACCATAGGCTGTCATGACGATAACAGGCATGAGCTGATTTTCTTCTTTCGATGCCTTGAGGATATCGATACCGTCTTTCCCGGGTAGCTTAAGGTCTGTAAGGACAAGGTCTATCCTGCTCCCCTTGATTTGATTGATACCTTGCAGACCATTTTGAGCAGAAATGACATTATAGCCTTCTGCTTCGAGGGCATCTCGAAGCATTTTTGTCATCGATTCCTTATCTTCTATGACAAGAATAGTTTCCATATATCACATCCTCGCTTCTTTAAGAGCGCCCTTACATGCACATCTTCTCTCATCAGGAATGAGATTAAATGTCTTCTCCAGAAGATTCCCCACACGGTTGGCAGCTCCTCCCATCGTTTTGATAACCTCTGTCGTTGTAAGCCTCTTTTTCGTAATTCCTGCAGCATAATTTGTAACCACGGCGACACCGGCGAGACAAAGTTCCAATTCTCTTGCTAAAGCTGCCTCGGGCATCGCTGTCATACCCACCATATCAATTCCTATATCCAAAAATATTTTTATTTCTGCCCTGGTTTCTAATCTCGGTCCATTCACACATGCATACGTTCCTGATTTTATTAACTCTACTCCTGACTTTCTGCCTGCTCTAAAAACAGACTCCCTCAACTCAGGACAATACGGTTCTGTGAAGTCTATATGCACTACTTCGTCACCATCATAATATGTAGAATCCCTGCCTTTTGTCATATCTATAATCTGATCTGGGACAATGATCATCCCTGGTCTTATTTCAGGCCCGATACCTCCTACAGCACCAATGGATATAATCCTTTCCACACCGAGTTCTTTAAAACCCCACATGTTTGCCTTATAGTTTATCTTATGCGGAGGGATATGGTGTTTCAAGCCATGTCTTGGAAGAAATGCAACTTCTCTGTTAGAGAACTCACCAATCATGTAGGTATCTGAAGGGTCTCCAAAGGGAGTTATAATTTCTCTGTATTCTTTAATGGTTAGGCCTGGTATGTTATAAAGGCCACTTCCTCCGACAACCCCTATTTTAGGCATCCTTTTGATAAACCTTTTCGCCTTCTTTCACCTCAGGTTTTATCAGGTTTTATATATAGATACATAATAACAGATTATGGAAAATAGGAACAGTTTATAAAATCTTCCCAGCCTTTCATGATCACTTACCAGCATGAAAAGATTTAGGTTCTTTCGTAAAAAAGTTGAAATTGAAAAATGAGTAATCCCCCTACATCTCCCTTTAGAAAAGGGGGAGATAAGAAGCGGATAAGATGCTAAAAAGTAAACAAATTCCTCTCTTAAGGGTGGAATGGATAAAATGCCAAAAAGCAAATAAATTCCCCTCTTTTTTTAAAGAGGGGGGAGGGGAGATTACTGGGAAAGAGTGTTTGGTGATTCCTTTGCATGTTGTGTAGTAATGGAGAAAATCAAAATCAACTAAAATACGAAAGAGGGAAGATTTATTGCCATCACCTTCTTCCATTGCTTCCACATCTGATATAATTCAAACATGCTCGATAAAGAACTCCTTTTAAAGATATTGAAAAAAGCACTTTCAGCGGGAGGCGAATATGCAGAGATATTTATTGAGCACAAAAAACCCGTCTCCATCCATCTTGAAGACAAAAAGATTGAAAAGGTAGTTACCGGTGTTGATTTCGGTTTAGGTATACGACTCATTTATAATGGCAGATCTGCCTATGCTTACAGCAACGACCTTTCAGAAGAATCTCTGACAAAAGCAGCATCTATAGTGAGCAAAGCTGCTTCTGGCAAGATTATTGACTCTGTTATAGATCTGAGGACCAAAACACCTTCTGTTTCTTTTGATATAAAACTCTTTCCAGAAGATATTCCCGTAGAGAAAAAAATATCCCTTGTGAGAAAAGCAGATGCAGTTGCAAGGGGCTACGACAGGAGAATAAGACAGGTCAGTGTCATATATAATGACTTTATCCAGAAGGTTCAGATTGCAACGACAGATGGAACAATCGCTAAAGATGAAAGAGTTCATACCCTTGCGGTAATCCATGTGATCGCTGCCGATGACGGTATCATCCAGACAGGATATGAATCTATAGGTGGCTTTATCGGCTTTGAGCTCTTTGATGAAATAGATGTTGAGGAGTTAAGTCTGAAGACAGCAAAAAGGGCTTTGATGATGCTTACCGCCAGGAGGGCACCGGGTAGAAGAATGTCTGTGGTTATCTCATCTGATGCAGGTGGTACTATGATACATGAGGCTATAGGCCATGGTCTCGAGGCCGATTTAGCACAACAAGGTTTATCCGTCTACTCAAAGAAGATGGGGCAGCAGGTTGCTTCCCCCCTTATAACAGTAATAGATGACCCAACTCTTCCAAAGAAAAGAGGCTCTTTCAGGTTTGATGATGAGGGCACTCCTTCCCGGCAGAATGTCCTTGTAGAAAAAGGCATTTTAAAAAAGTACATGTACGACAAACTAACGGCATTAAAAGATGGGGTACCCTCAACTGGCAATGGCAGGCGGCAATCATATCAGCACAGGCCTATACCAAGGATGACGAACACGTTGATTGCACCTGGTGAAACTTCTCCAGAGAAAATCGTAACCTCTGTAGAGTATGGTCTTCTCGTCACAAAAATGGGGGGAGGACAGGTAAATACCATTACAGGTGATTTTGTGTTTGAGGTGCAAGAGGGTTACCTTATCAAAAAGGGCTTGATAGAAGAACCTGTAAGAGGAGCAACCCTCGCAGGAAATGGTCCGGAGGTCTTGAAATCCATAGACATGGTCGGTTCTGATTTAGGATTCGCAATCGGTACATGTGGTAAAGATTTTCAGGGCGTACCTGTCTCCGATGCAATGCCGACAGTCAGGATTCCTGAGATAGTAGTCGGGGGCGAGATATAACACTGTGTCAAATACTCCTCAATCTATAGATTATAAACAACACTTCTGTTTCAATCATCCCTTGACCCAGGATCAAATAGGAAACAGATCACCATCAAAAATCCTCTTTAAAAGCCCTTGCCCGACAGAGTTTGAAGTTTTCTGAGGTCAGAAGAATTCCTTTGAGTTGCTGGCATTATATTTGCATATCCATCTCCCGCATTATGCGCTTACAACGAACTTTAAAACAAGAGGCGGTTTTTGAGGGTATCGGGCTTCATACAGGGCGATACGCAAAGGTACGCCTTAAACCTGCCCAGAGAGATACAGGAATAATATTTACAAGGACAGATAAGGATATAGCAATAAAGGCCTCAGTAAGTTCGGTTGCGGACACTGCTTTCTCAACAACCCTCGCATATGACGGAGTAAAGATCAGGACCGTTGAACATATCCTTGCAGCTCTGTCTGGCCTCGGGATAGATAACCTGATCGTAGAAGTTAATGGACCTGAGATACCTATACTTGATGGAAGTTCAACAGAACTCATCAGCCTAATCCTTGATAGCGGAATTGCAAAGCAGGGCAAGAAAATGCCCTTTCTCAGAATAACAAATCCTGTGGTCTTCACGGATGGACATACAGAGATCGCAGTTTTTCCCTATGATGGAAGGAAAATTACCTACAGAATTCATTTTAATCATCACCTCCTTGGAGAGCAGAAGCTGAGCTTAGAAATTACCGAGGAGAGTTTCGTTAAAGAAATTGCCCCTGCAAGAACCTTTGGTTTTCTTAAGGATGTCGAATATCTAAAGGCAAATGGTTTTGCAAAAGGCGGTTCGCTTGATAATGCCATAATACTTGGCAGCGATGGTGTATTAAATTCCTCAGGCCTGAGGTTTAAAGATGAATTCGTGCGCCATAAAATACTTGATATGATAGGTGACCTTTCCCTAATCGGATTTCCCATTTACGGCCATATTATTGCCAACAAGTCAGGCCATACGACAAACCTGAAGTTCCTGAAAAAGATTATTTCCTACCAGAATTGCTGGGAGATAGTCTCAGAGATTCCCCAGCCCCAGCCATACCCCGCTTATGCGGAAAAATCCTTAATTTTCAACAAGTTATAAATTTAACTTGAATTTTCCTGAAAATTAAGTTTCATTATAAGGAAGAGGACCGCAAAAAGAGAGGCTGGAGAATTTCTCCTCCAGCCTTAAATCGTGTGTGTGCATGTGGAGCAGAACTATTTCTTCTTTGCGGTCTTCTTCTTTGCTGCTTTCTTTTTTGTTGCCATTAATTGCTCACCCCCTTTCGCCCCGCCTTTGCCTGTGGCAAGTCCGCCTAAGGCAGGCAAGTGCGGGTCACTCTGAACTCACAATCTTCCAATAAGGGTAATCCTTTTCCCTGATAAGAGTCTTTTCAGATTTGCGTCACCTTTTTTCTTCTTCTTTTTGTATTCGTCCTCATCAATAATAGTGCAGTTAATCTTTCGGTCAAACCTTTTTTCAATATCCTTAAGTTCTTTCGTAAGGGACGATAGCGCACCAATAACAAAAAGATCTACCGTATTGACATCATCTCCTTCTGCGTACGGACCGTAAAGAAAAGCAGTCTTTGCACCAGAAGCTCTCAAGACTGCTTTGAGTGCACCAGGTAAACCGAGAGATTTTGTTATCAAATTCTTCAGCTCTGAAAACAGGGGTGAGTCTGTGTTCGCCCGAAAATATTTGAGATTGGCAACCTTCTCGCTCATTACGATACCCATCTTCTCAAGATTGTCAAGTTCTCTCTTTACACCGGAAGGATTTTTTCTGAGGAGTTCTGCAATCTCTCGAATATAGAATTGTTCGTCTGGACTGTTCAGAAGGAGTGATAGGACATCTGCCCTTATTGATGATGAGAATAAACTCTTTAACATCACTCACCTAAATATTTTTATATAACATAATTTTCTATTTGTCAACAAAAAAATTACATTTAGGAACAAATAATGCATTTTAGTGAACGATTTCATTTTGCCATTTTTTTTCAGAACAATAATTCTTAAATCTTGAAATTCATTTTCTGATCATCTGTCTGACCTTTCCCAGATTTTCGAAATCATCAGTCTCTTTCTTCTTTGGTGTCTCAAGTATTAAAGGAATATTCCTGAAAGGAAAATGGTTAAGAAACTGTCTTAAACCCCGTGCGCCTATCTTTCCAAGACCGATATGCTCATGCCTGTCAACTCCTGACCCGAGGTCACCTTTCGAGTCATTCAGATGAATGAGTTTTAATTTATCAAGACCTATATATTTTTCTATTTCCTCTGAAATGTGTTGTATACCTTCTTCACTACCAATGTCATATCCTGCTGCAAAGGCATGGCAGGTATCAATGCATATGCCTGCTATCAACAAACCTTTCATGGCATTCAAAAGATCTGAAAGGTTTACAACCTGAGAGGAGATGTCTCCTCTCTCCCCAGCCGTATTTTCTATCAGGAGGCCAGCCGTCCAGTGACCCAACGATGTAACCTCTTTTAACGCATCAATCGCCCTCTTCCTCGCAACATGTTCTTCATCCCCTGATGCACTTCCGGGGTGAAGTATTACATACTCAGCCCCAATAGCATCAGCCCTGTCCATTTCTACTGCAAGGAGATCTATAGACCTTCTCCTTAAATCGTTATCCCTTGATGCTATGTTAATCAGATATGAGGTGTGAATATAGAGAGGGGCCATATGCAGATAGGACCGGAGTGATTTAAATTTCATAGCCTCTTCCTCTGAAATCGATTTTACAGCCCATCCCCTCGGGTTATGAGAAAAGATCTGCAGGGTACTACACCCAAGGGCCTCAGCCCTTTCCAAACTATAATGTAATCCTCCGTTAATAGAAGCATGTACACCAATCCTTCGCAGCATTTTATCATTCATCTGATGACCAGTAGCCACAGGCTTTAGCCTGTGTAAGTAAGAAGGAAAATGTTTCTTTTTATGTTTTCTCTTAAATAAGGAGACGTTGACAACTTCATAGTAATTATATTATGTTATTTAATTCTATACTGAAAGTAGGTAATAAATTATGAAAACACAATTTGCCTCAAAGGGTGATGTCGAAAGAAGGTGGTATCTTGTTGATGCTAAAGACGCTATCCTTGGAAGGCTTGCAACGAAGATAGCCATTTACCTTCGCGGTAAAAATAAAACCATATTTACACCCCATATCGACACAGGCGATTTCATTATTGTTATAAATGCAGACAAAATAAGGCTTACAGGCAAAAAGCTTGAGAACAAGATTTACTATCACCATTCAGGTTATCCAGGTGGCCTCAAGGCTGAGCCTTTGAAAGACCGCCTGAGCAGGAAGCCAGAGGAAATCATCATAGATGCGGTATGGGGAATGCTCCCAAAGGGCAGACTCGGTAGAGCTATGTTAAAGAAGCTCAAGGTATACAGGGGACCTGAACACCCGCACAAGGCACAGAAACCGGAAATATTACCTTTTGAGCAAAAAAACATGAAGGAGTTGTAGATGCCTGAGATTCAATACTACGCAACTGGAAGAAGAAAAACATCTGTAGCAAGGGTAACCATGACCCCGGGGGATGGCCAGATTATAATTAACGGAAAACCTGTTAATGTTTATTTCCCCAGAGAGACAATGAGAATGATGCTCCGTCAGCCAATCGAGCTTGCCGGCATTACAGGAAAATATAATATTAATGCAACAGTAACTGGTGGCGGACATACGGGTCAGGCTGGTGCGGTAAGGCATGGTATAGCACGGGCGATCATTGATATGAATAGTGACCTCCGTTCGAGACTCAAAAAAGAAGGTTTTCTCAGAAGAGATCCCCGGGAAAAAGAGAGAAAGAAATACGGTCAGAAGGGCGCACGGAAGAGATTCCAGTTCTCTAAACGGTAACATAATGATTAGCGATCAGTGCTTAACGATAAGCAATTGCTTTTTGATAGTTCTTGATGAGTTCTCCATTCACTCGTCATTCGTCACTCGTCACTCGCCACTATGATTCGTGTTGCCATATGTGGCGGCAGTGGATATACAGGGGGTGAATTACTTCGTATCCTTTCTCGCCATCCCACAGTTACTATCAAAGCAGTAACCTCAGAAAGATCAGCAGGAAAATCTGTCGTTGACCTTTTTCCAAACCTCCATATATATTCGAACCTCATATATGAGCCTTTAAGGGTCGGGAATATCCTTGATAAGGCAGACCTGTTTTTCATGGCCCTCCCCCATGGAGAGTCACAAGAGTCTGTGGACTTCTTTTTCAGACAAGGCAAGAAGGTTATTGACCTATCTGCAGATTATAGACTCAAAGATGCGAAGACATACCAGCAGTGGTATAAAGTAGAACACAAGTTTCAAAAAACACTTGAGAAGGCTGTTTATGGCATCCCTGAACTTTATAGTGAAAAGATTTCCAAGGCGAATCTCATAGCAAACCCCGGTTGTTACCCGACAGGTGCAATTCTTGGACTCTATCCTGCAATAAAAAATAAAATTATCGATATCGCTTCAATCATCATAGACTCAAAATCTGGAACAAGTGGTGCAGGAAGAAAAGCTGAAATTGCATTCTCCTTTTGCGAGGTGAATGAAGGCTTTAAGGCATATGCTATCGCAACCCATCGGCACACACCTGAGATAGAACAGGAACTTTCAGCAATAGCGGGAAAAGATATAATAGTTAACTTCACACCTCACCTCGCCCCCTTTGACAGAGGTATACTAACAACCATATATTCACGGCTTATGAAACAGATGGATACCAAAAAAATTATAGAACTCTATAAAAAAATATATGCCAGAGAGCCATTCACTAAGGTGCTTGAAGAAGGAAGATTTCCCAATGTAAAGAATGTACGAGGAACAAACCTGTGTGAGATCGGACTCATGGTAAACCAAAGGACTAATACGCTCATTATCGTAACAGCAATAGATAATCTTATGAAGGGTGCTTCAGGACTTGCAGTACAGAACATGAACATCATGATGGGTTTTGATGAAAAGACTGCACTTGATACAGTTGCTTTATTCCCATGATGCAAATTTAATGAAAGAATCCCTCGAAGCTCTGCTTCAGGGTGCGATAATTTTTTTGATATGTTTGTCATTCCCGCTTGTCGGGAAT
>DASPRG010000145.1:0-6013 GCA_035624555.1 Thermodesulfovibrionales bacterium | reverse complement strand
TAAGGTTTTTAGATGAAAAACAGACCAATAAAGAAAAATACTAACCGTCTTTCAAAAGAAGAAGGCTTGAAGTTGCTCAAGAAGGCTGATCTACTTGAACTCGGTAGGACGGCTGATGGAATGAGGAAGAAGCTCCATCCTGAAGGGGTTGTTACTTTTATCGTAGACAGGAATATTAATTACACGAATATTTGCATTAACAAATGCAGCTTCTGTGCTTTCTGGAAAGATGAAGATGATCCTGAGGCATATCTTCTCGAAAAAGATGAACTCTTCAAAAAGATTGAGGAGACAATACAATCAGGAGGTACTCAGATACTACTTCAGGGAGGAATCAATCCAGGGCTTGACATTGACTATTTTTTAGATCTTCTGAAGGAGATAAAAAACAGATTTGATATCAATGTCCATGGGTTTTCTCCTCCTGAGATAAGCTACATGGCAGATAGAGCAGACCTCACCATACGAGAGACGCTGCAGCTTCTCAGGGATGCAGGGCTTGATTCTATCCCGGGTGGAGGTGCAGAAATCCTCTCTGACAGGGTAAGAGAGATAATCAGTCCGAGGAAGATTAAATCCAATAGGTGGCTTAAGGTAATGGAGGAGGCACACAGGCTTGGCATGAAGACAACAGCGACAATGATGTTTGGAAGTGTTGAGAAGGCGGAGGATATCATCGAGCATCTTGATGTTATAAGGAGACTTCAAGATAAGACAGGTGGTTTTACAGCCTTTATACCGTGGAGCTTCCAGCCGGGCAATACTGCATTAGCCAAGAGCATAGAGCAAAGAGCTGAGAGATTAAATCCCCCCTCACCCCCCTTTGCTAAAGTGGGGAAAGGGGGGATTACTAAACTATATCCTGCTACTGCAGTTGAGTACTTAAGAATACTTGCCCTTTCAAGAATCTACCTGGACAATATTAACAATATACAGGCTTCATGGGTTACGCAGGGTCTTAAGCTTGCACAGGTTGCTTTAAGGTTCGGAGCAAATGACTTTGGTTCTACCATGATAGAGGAAAATGTTGTAGCATCAACAGGTGTACGTTACAGGGTATCAAAACAAGATATCATAAAGGCGATAAGAGATGCCGGCTTCAGACCTGCACAGAGAAATACATTCTATAAAGTTGTCCAATATTTTTAATTCTTTGTTAGGTACTCATCTTGATAAATAATCCTTCTACATCCCCCTTTACTAAAGGGAGATAGATGGTGATTACTAATTAATATAATACTTCCATGAAAAATCTCTGGAGCATAAGGATGAGGGCATCAAAAAAACTCGTCACTAGTCACTCGTCACTCGTCAGTCCAAAGGAGGTTCATATCTCTGGTGCAGAGGGACTGTACAGAAAATCAGATATTCCGGAGATCATTGAACAATATATTGAAAGGGCATTCAAACATCCCAGAGGTAAGGCTGATAAAATCATCATTACCATTGAAGATATAAAGGGAAAACCAGAAACAATCTGTGCCTTACCTGTAGCTACAATTAAAAATATTACTCCGAGGGGAGGAAGAGAACTGGCAATACATATGCTTCAATCATTGGGAATATCGAAGAAGGCTATTGAAAGGGCCTTTGAGTCAGTCAGAAAAATCGGCATGAGAGGCGCCGCCATTATTACTGCCGAAAACGGAAAGCGTCTTGAGCCAGACAGGAAAAGGGGAATAAGGGTATCCAGGTTTGGGATTACGAAGTTAGCATTCAAGACCCTTTCTTCGAAGCTCTCGAAATATGGGATTAATACCGAGACTGTTCAGGAGGCCCTGATCCTTGCCTCAAAGGTTTCATCCTGCAGGCATGTAATAGCTGAGATATGCGTGTCTGACGATCCGAACTATACAACAGGCTATGTAGCCTCTAAAAAATTCGGATATGTAAGAATACCTCATATCAAGAATAAAGGAAGCAAAAACGGAGGCAGGGCATTCTTTGTGAAGGAAGGAATAGATGTCGGAGATATTATAGAATATCTTGAAAAGAGGCCTGTCATAATAGGAAAAGTCTCTTTCTGTGAAGGGGTAATTCCATTTAATGAAATCCTCAATCATCCTTATATGTAATCCCACAGCGAAAAAAGCATCGGGCAGAAAAATCGCAAAAGCATCTCATTCTTTGGAGTCAAGGGGATACGCTGTTGAGGTACTTTTCACAGAGCGTAAGAGACACGCAGAGAATCTCGCAAGAGAGGCGGTAAAAAGATTTCCTTCTCTCATTATTGCAGCAGGTGGTGATGGTACATTCAATGAAGTGATCAATGGAATTGCAGGGTCAGAAGTTCCGATGGCTATTTTACCTCTTGGGACTACAAATGTCCTTGCCAAGGAGCTTGGTATACCCGAGGATATTGAAAGAGCACTGGAGATAGCCTTACAGAATACTCCCAAAACCATCTCTCTCGGTAAAATATCAGGTATTTGTGGAAATCAGTTAACTTGTCACCCGTCACTCGTCACTCGTTATTTTGTTTTGATGGCAGGCATTGGCTTTGATGGCGAGGCTGTTCTTGGAGTAAATGAGACCCTGAAGAAATTCTCTGGTAAAGGCGCCTATATTTATAGTGGGATAAGAACCCTTTTTAGATTCAGACCCAGTGAATTGTTTTTTCATATAGATGGGGTAACCATCTCTGGATATACAGCAATCATAGGTAAGGCAGCAAAATACGGTGGTAATTACAGGATTAGCCCTGATGCAAGACTTTCTGACCCTTTTTTTTATGTCTGCCTCTTTAAAGGTAAAAACCGTTCAGACATCCTTAGGTACGTTTTTGGTATAGTCACTAACAGACATCTCAAATTCAGAGATGTAGAATACAGAAAGGCAACCACTATAGAAGTTAAAGGCAATGCCCATATACAGATAGACGGTGATTATTTTGGAAAGACTCCGGTGAAAGTTGAAGTAGTCCCCAATATAGTCAGACTGATATTTTAATTACCCCTCCACCGATTACAGTATCTCCATTGTAAAAAACAGCACTCTGTCCTGATGCAGGAGCCCACTGTGGCTCATCAAATATCAAGCGAACAAATTCGCTTGATATTTGATGCGTAATTCGTGATGCGTACATAAATTGTTCTTTACCTGTAGCATGCAGATCAGCGCTCTTTAGTAAAAAAATATTCGCCGGTACAGCCTTCATCATAGACCGTACTTTTACAGTTGCTTTAAAGTTTTCAGCTGGTGGCGGCAGAATCCAGTTCAGGTCTTCAACAGAAAATTCTTTTTTCTTTGCTGCCTCTTGAGTACCAACATATACAGTGTTTCTAAGCGCATCAATCTTTACCACATATAGAGGTTCTTTTGATGATATACCAAGCCTTTTTCTCTGGCCTACCGTGTATGCATGAATCCCTTTATGTGTTCCGATTACCTTTCCGGCTATATCAATAATAGGGCCGGGTTTTCCTACAAGGGGGGAAAGTTTTTCAATAAACTTGAAATAATTTCTGTCTTCAACAAAACATACCTCTTGGCTCTCAGCCCTCTCTGCTGCATGAAGGGTAAGCCTTTTTGCAATCTCCCTGACCTCATCTTTACTGTAATTACCGAGAGGAAGGATTATCTTCTTAAGCTCCTCCGGTTTTAAAATATAGAGGACATAGGACTGGTCTTTTTTTGTGTCAACCCCCTTCTTTAGGTAAGATTGGGAGAATCGGTGAATGGGTGAATCGGTGAAAGGTTGAGTTTCTATGTTTTTCTCTCTCCATGTCTCCGCTTCTCCGCATCCCGTTATCGTATTAATAACCCTCGCATAGTGGCCGGTTGCAATATATTCAGCGCCTCTTTTTTCTGCCTCTTTCATGAGGAGCGGGAATTTGATAAATTTATTACATAATATGCAGGGATTAGGAGTCAATCCAGTTGTGTAAGAATTAACAAAAGGCTCAATCACTTTTTCTATAAAATCATCTCTAGCATCCAATATGCTGTGTGTTATCCCGATATGATGGGCAATCTCTGATGCTTCTTCAACAGCCTGAAGGGAACAGCAGGTTTTAAAGTCAGTCGTTTTCCTTTCTTCCCATAGGATGAAGCTGAGACCTTCTACTTCATATCCCTTTTCCTTGAGGAGATATGCAGCCACAGAGGAGTCAACCCCTCCGCTCATTCCAACAAGAACCTTTGGCATATTTAAATATAACAGATTGACCTACCTTAGTGTAACTAATACAATATCTTTAATCGTGGAACATTTACGACGAATAGCAATACAAAGGGCGGATAGAAATCCTCCCTTAGCCCCCCTTTGGCAAAGGGGGGGGTGGGGGGATTTTAGATGAAAAACATCGTTCTCACTGGCTTTATGGGAGCAGGCAAGACCGCAGTAGGGAGAGAGCTTTCGAGGCTTCTTAACATGGAACTTATCGACGTTGATACAGAGATAGAAAAATCACAGAGGATGTCGATTAATGAGATATTCAAAAAGTTTGGTGAGCCAAGCTTCAGGGAAATGGAAACGGAGATGATACAGAAACTATCGGAACGTAAAAATGTTATTATCTCCACAGGTGGTGGTGCTGTATTAAAGCAGGAAAATATGGATGCCCTGAGAAAACAGGGGATCATTGTTTGTTTTATGGCTACACCAGAGACAATTCTCAAAAGAACGGGCCATAGTAGTAACAGGCCTTTGCTCAAAGCAGAAGACCCTTTCGCAAGAATAAAGGAGCTTTTAGATTTTAGAAGGCCATTTTATGAAAAGGCAGATATCATGATAGATACAGAGGGCAAAACACCTTTACAAATTGCAGAGGAGACAATAGAAAAGGTAAAAGTTAAAATTAAAAGTTAGAAATTGTTATTAACCAGTTAAGATATAAATAATACAGAAAGGAGATAACCTTTTCGCTCATTCTCGTCCCGATAAGATCGGGACTCTCTACGAGTCGTAGACCGAGGTGAATTCTGTCTTTGACAGAATTCAAAAACCGCTTTAGGGTTATCCCCTGTCGGGTAACAGTTCATTTTTGTAAGAAAGGTATAAGATGGAAAAAATAAGGGTTGAACTTGAAGAGAGAAGTTACGATATTTTGATAGGAAGGAACGTCCTTTCAAACATAGGAGATTGTGTTCAATCCTTTGGTCTAAGCCCGAGGGTTGCTATTGTGAGTAACCCTACGGTGTATCCTTTGTATGGCAAAGCTGTGGCAGACTCTTTAAAGAAAGTTGGCTTTGATGTGTTGACTGTAACAGTACCGGATGGTGAGGAATATAAAGACCTCCTCTGGATAGAGCATATTTATGATGAACTTCTCAAGGCAAAACTTGATAGGTTGTCATCTCTCATAGCCCTTGGAGGAGGAGTGATAGGAGATATTACAGGTTTCGCAGCATCCACCTATATGAGAGGTATTTCATATATCCAGGTTCCAACAACGTTACTTGCACAGGTGGACAGTTCTGTCGGTGGCAAAACAGGTGTTAACCACAAACTCGGCAAGAACATGATAGGCACATTCTGGCAGCCAAGACTCGTCTGGATTGATGTGGAAACACTGAAAACCTTGGAGAAAAGAGAATTCCTTGCAGGACTCGCTGAGGTAATTAAATATGGTGTGATATGGGATGAAGAGCTATTTGGTTTCCTTGAAACCAAGAAACAAGAAATTCTCAATCTTGACATTGATGCATTGAAGCATATCATTAAACGCTCATGCGAGATAAAAGCAGAGGTTGTGTCGAGGGATGAAAGAGAGTCAGGATTAAGGTCAATTTTGAATTTTGGACATACGATTGGACATGCAATCGAAACTGCTACAGAATACAGAAAATATCTTCATGGAGAGGCAGTTGCTGCTGGTATGTGCCTTGAGGCGAAGCTTTCCAGCAAGCTTACCTTTCTTGATAAAAATAATGTGTTCAGAATAAAAGCTCTTATTGATTCATATGGCTTACCTTCAGAGATGCCATCAGATATAGATATTGAACATATTCTCTCATACATGGAGCTTGACAAAAAGACTGTTGCAGGAGAGTTGAAATTCATCCTTCCTGA
>DASPRG010000137.1:0-4129 GCA_035624555.1 Thermodesulfovibrionales bacterium | reverse complement strand
CCATTATTTTCCATACTTTTTGTGACTTTTACCTCTCGGTCAACAAGATCGGCATCTTTTATTTCTCTATAATAAAAAAATGTCTTATCGGATTCTCTTAATGGATAGACTTCAAACCTCCTATTAAAGATATAAAATTTGTGAGGCTTTTTTATAGCGGACTGAAACTCTTCTTCTAATGTGGCTAATTCCTTTTCAGCTTGAGATTGATAGGCTTTATGGATTTTACCCTCATGTTGCACTCTAAGGACGTACCCCAGCATCATAGAAATAAGGACAAGCAAAAGTATTAGGATGAATTTATTTAAGTGTTTCAACATGGTAGTCTCTTTTTTATTACAGCAATTATTATGCCCAGAAATGCACTTGTAACTTTTTGATATTAAAAAGAAAATTACCATGTTATCTAAATAGTTACGAAACCTCTGCGACATTGGTGTAAAAGTAGACCATTATATAAGGATATCGCATTCTTCATAGGTTGGAAGGTTGCAGGATATGCTCTATAGACTCAAAAGGTTAGATGTACGAAGATAACACCTTACAGACGTATTTCTATGTAAGCCTTTTCTCTTAAGCCTTTAGTCCAGCTTTTGTATTTCTCTGAGAACTGCTCCTCTGTCAGTTGTCTCCTAACATCATCTCTCACCTTGTATGTTTCGCTACCGCTGAAGGCTTCCTTGTTTGCCTCCATGTATTGTTTCACCTCTGCATCAGATACAACAATCTTGTTTCGTATCTGATAGTTGATAACCTTGTTGATGAGTATCTGCTCGGAGAGTCTTTTGTGATAGTCCTCGAGGGTCAGTCCTTCTTTCTTGAGAGAATCTGTGAAGTCTGCCTGTGTCATGGAGTATTTCTTTTTGATGTTCTCTATGGTCTCTGTTATCTCCTCCGGTGTAACTTCAAGCCCCATGGTTCTGGCCTCCTGGAGCTGGAGTCTCATATCAATGAGGGTTTCAAGGAAGGAAGCCTCACTCTCTTTGAATATTTTCTTTCGCTCCTCCTCACTGAGATTCTTGATCTGCGCTGTAGACTCAAATTCCATTACCTTGTAGAGTTCACTCCATGTGATGACTTCCTTGTTCACGACAGCAACCACACGATTGATGAGAGTAGGGGCATGAGGTGCAGTTATTTTTTGTTTATGTTCTTGTAGTTTCGTATCAGGTTTTTCTTTAAAAGCTTGAGCAATCTTAGGTGGTGGATTAATCTCATGATGAGAGGATTGCTCTGATGAGCTATCTACTGCTCTAATGTCCTGGGAAGATTGGGCAATTTTTGTAGTAACAAGAGCATCATATCCAAGGGAGGACAATTTCTTTTTTAAGTCATAGGCTTCTGATTTCTGGCTAAATTTACCGCATTGAACTTTATAGAGACCTTTTATATCGTACATATTGCATTCAACCCCATGATTTTTTAACATTATAAGGAGATTCTGTGCATTGTTCTTCATAGAAAATACACCGGCCTGAACAGTAAATATTTCAGATGAGTGAAGAATGTTGGGAATACAAATGATTATTAATAGTAAGATATTATTCTTAAAAGAAAAAATTTTCATGGTAGTTCAGAATTTCTATCAACTGGGTACATGAAGAAAAGTATCCTCTGTGTTAATTGTGGATAATTATAAACTATGTCTCTCCATTTCTCCATTATCTAAATTCTGTGATAAATAAGGCAGAGATAGTGGGCAATTATTGTCCTAACGATACATATTTCTAAAGCCACAGATGTAACAAACAGCAACTTCTTTTTGGAATAAACCAACTAAACATCTGATATAATTGTGCATATTACAAATAGCAATGTTTTTAAAGAAAAGAAGAAATGTTGTTATTGATATAGTTATTCGCCTATGATGGATTCTAAAGCTAAAAGTCACCGCGCTATGCTGCAAAGAATTGCCCGTCAGGCGATGATCGAGCGTGGACTGCTTCCTGATTTTTCTTCTAAGGCATTAACTGAACTCGATAGAATAAATGCACCTGCAACAAGAACTGAAGAGCCAATACGTGATCTAAGAAACCTTCCCTGGTGTTCAATCGACAATGATGATTCACGCGATATGGACCAACTCACTGTTGCCAGGGCTATGTCGAAAGATTCAGTGGAGATCATGGTTGCCATCGCAGAAGTAGACGTTATTGTTAAGAAGGGTTCAGCCATAGACGATCATGCACGGCATAATACTACCTCTGTCTATACTGCTGCCGAGACATTCCCCATGCTACCTGAAAAACTGTCGACTAATTATACCTCCCTCAATTATGGTACAGATCGTCTTGCCATTGTCATTGAGATGATGATTGCCGGGGATGGGTCGCTCCAGACTTCTGAGATCTACGGAGCAACGGTGCATAACCATGCAAAGCTCGCATACAATAGCGTTGCTGCCTGGCTTGAAGGTAACAGGCAGATGCCGGAAGAGATTGGCGTGGTTGAGGGTCTTGGCGAAAACCTTCACATACAGGACCGAGTGGCTCAAAGCATGAAGGCTTTCCGGCACATGCATGGTGCCCTAAATCTTGAAACCATAGAGGCACGCCCAGTGTTTGACGCAGATGAGCTTAAATATCTTGATGTTGAAAGAAAGAACAGGGCCAAAGATATCATTGAGGACTTTATGATAGCAGCAAATGGCGTGACAGCTCGATATCTTGCTTCCAAAATGTTTCCATCGCTGCGGCGTGTTGTCCACACTCCTAAACGCTGGGATCGAATCATGGAGCTTGCCTCAGAGTTAGGTTTCACGCTACCCCCGGAGCCAGATTCAAAGGCACTGGAGCAATTCCTGGTGAAAGCGAAGACTGCTGACCCTCTCCGTTTTCCAGATCTCTCTCTTAGTATTATAAAGTTGCTGGGATCGGGTGAATACATGGTCGAATTTTTAGGAGATAGTTCAGAGGGGCATTTTGGCCTTGCAGTCAAGGATTATACTCACTCCACTGCACCTAACCGCAGATACCCGGATCTCATTACGCAGCGGCTGTTGAAGGCTGCGATGGCTGAACATCCCGTGCCCTACGACAAAAATGAATTGGAGGATCTCGCCAAACACTGTACAGAAGAAGAGGATGCGGCCAAGAAGGTCGAACGGCAGGTCAGCAAATCTGCAGCAGCAATGCTCCTGGAGTCAAAAATCGGGGAACGATTTGATGCCATTGTTACTGGTGCTGCTTCCAAAGGAACGTGGGTTCGTCTTATTCATACGCCTATTGAGGGGAAATTGGTCCACGGGTTCGAGGGAATGGAGGTGGGCCGCAGGATTCGCGTACAGCTGATTCATACGGACGTGGAGCGTGGATTCATAGACTTCGAGAAAGTTGAGTGATCAATTTTCTCGGTAGTTAAAATATAGGGACATGATACATAAGGCATCTCACTTTTGGTATAATGATGCACACACCTATCCTTGTAAAGGCATGTTAAGTATTCCTGAATTATTTAGAATATACAGAGCAAACATTTCAATTTTGAATGACGAGTATGAAAGGAGGTCTATGATGAAAAAATTGGTTGGTTTCACATTTTTTTTCTTTTTGTTGGTAGTCTTTTGTAATTTTGTGACTGCAGAAGAAGAATATTGCATCACGTGCCACAAAGACATATCACCAGGTCAAGTTAAGGATTGGCAGGCAAGTAAACATAGCCAGCATGATATAACTTGTTCTGTGTGTCATGGTAATAAACATACCGGACCAAAAGATGCAGATCTTGCAGAGCTGCCAGACGAACATCTATGTGCTCAGTGCCATGAGAAGCAATTCACTGAGTTTACCAAGGGCAAACACAACTTTGGCTGGACAGCCATGAATGCACTGCCAATCACCCATGTAGAGCCTGACGAGTTGATGGAAGGCGGTAGGGGTTGTGGTGGTTGTCACAACATGGGTATTAAGAGCGAGGCACAGAAAAAGGAACAAAGGGATAAGGGTTACCGGTACCAGAACAACTCTTGTGACGAGTGCCATACCAGACACAGCTTTTCCAGGAAGGAAGCACTGAACCCAAGGGCCTGTCAGCAATGCCACATGGGCTATGATCACCCACAGTGGGAAATGTGGGAAAGTGACAAGCATGGGTCACGCTGGTTTGCAAAGGAATCAGGCAAACTTCCTGA
>DASPRG010000126.1:0-6175 GCA_035624555.1 Thermodesulfovibrionales bacterium | reverse complement strand
CAAGGTCCAGTCAGAAATCCAGAAAGACCAGATACGTGTCAGGGCGAAGAAGATAGACGACCTCCAGTCAGTTATAAAGATGCTGAAGGAAAAAGATCTCGATTTTCATATCGAATTTATTAATTACAGATGAGAGACCCTGTCAGAGCCGTCCCTGCCGACCAGCCTATTGCACTCTCCGGCGTTAAAAGCAAACTAACATAGAAAATATAGGAAGTCTTGTATTTTTTGTGGTTTAGGGTGGTTTAGGTAGGAATAGCAGCATACATTTACACGAAATGAGGCACAAAGCCGAATCGCCTGTAGATTTCTTGAGCCTGTGGCGTCTTCATAAAATTAAGAAATTTTTCAGCATTCTCAGGATGAGAGGCATTTTTTAGTCTCGCTACATAATAATTCACCTTACCCCGTTGATCTAAGCCTTCTCCAGGCTCAATAGACTCAACCCTTAGCCCCATGCTCTGGGCATTCTTGACCTCTGTTGCCCACACAGGTCCGACATCCACCGTGCCTTTTCTTATCCTCAATGGGGTCTCTCTGTGATGGACAACGGTGAGGATTGTGATACCTTCAGCTCTTTTATCATCCATAATCCTCTTTGCCAGCGTATCACCCCCAGCACTCTTATACATATCAGTGATATACCAAGTAATATCTTCCATTTCTCCAGGCTGGGAAATTCTTACGTTATCACGACCAAGGTCAAGTACAGTTCTTATGCCAGCCGGATTCCCTTCAGGAACCATTAACACTATTCTATTGTGAAGATAAACAAAGTAATCATCAATATATCCTCTATGTAACAGTTCCTTCATTGCATCCTCTGTTACAGCAGTATAGACATCAGGTGTTGTTCTTATCTCCTTCTCACCAAACTTAGCACCACCTGCAAGAATCTGTTTCAGTTCCAAACCCGGAGGAAGCGTCTCATAAAAAATCTTCTTGATCTCCGGATATTTCTGCTGGAACAGGGCAAGAAGTTCATCCATAACCATAAACTGGTTACCAGCCATGAAGAGTACAAGGTCAGCGTTATCCATGTATTCAAGACCGTGAAGGTCATCCCCACGGCTGAGCGATATCTCTGGTAAAGAGGAATATTGTTTACTCACAGTTGATTCCCTAAAACATCCCCCTATCCATTGTCCTGTACTGAATAGCCTCGGAGACATGGTGGGGATGAATCTCCCCTGAGGGCTCGAGATCAGCAATGGTACGAGATAATTTTAGTATTCTCGTATATGCCCTCGCGCTGAGAGCAAGTTTATGCATTGCCATCTCCAAAAGGCTTTGTGCATCTGGATTGAGCCTGCAATACTTCTTTATATGCCTTGTCTTCATCTGACCATTTGAATAAATCTTTCTGTCATCTTGAAAACGTCCAAGCTGAATACCTCTCGCAGCAACAACCCTTTTTCTAATTTCATCTGATCTTTCTCCAGAGTACTCTGTTGAAAGCTCTTTGTAAGGGACTGCCGGCACCTCAATATGGATATCAATCCTATCGAGAAGTGGTCCTGAAACCCTGTGCCTGTAACGATGTATTTGTGAAGGAGTGCATGTACACTGATGTCTGTTATCTCCTAAATACCCACAGGGGCAGGGGTTCATGGCAGCAACGAGCATAAAGCTGGCTGGATATGTGATAGATGCAACAGCTCTCGACACTGTCACCTCTCCATTTTCAAGGGGCTGTCTGAGTACCTCAAGCACATTCCTCTTGAACTCTGGTAGCTCATCCAGGAAGAGGACCCCATTGTGTGCGAGACTGACCTCACCTGGTTTCGGAATCTGCCCTCCTCCTACCAATGCAACATCCGATATTGTATGATGGGGAGAGCGGAAAGGTCTTATTGCGAGAAGGGACTGTCCATCCCTGAGAAGACCTATAACACTATGTATTCTCGTTGTCTCTAATGCCTCATCAAAGGTCATCCCGGGAAGTATTGTCGGAAGCCTCTTTGAAAGCATTGTCTTTCCTGAACCAGGAGGACCAATCATCAGCACATTATGGCCACCAGAAGCAGCTACCTCGAGTGCCCTCTTCGCATGCTCCTGACCTTTAACCTCAAAGAAGTCATCTTCATAGATTGAGTTTTCTTCCATAGCCTTATGGACATCTACCTCGAAGGCGTTCTTGAGACCGTTGTCTTTCAGAAAATCAAGGACTTCAGGAAGACTCTTAACACCAAACACTGGTACACCTTTAACAACAGCAGCCTCTGATGCATTCTCCTCAGGAAGAATTACTCCTTTTAAACCCAGTTCTTTTGCCCTCAGAGCCATGGATAAAGCACCCTTTACAGGCTTAATCCTCCCGTCGAGGGAAAGTTCTCCTGTAAAAAGATACCCATCAACCGAATCTAATCCAAGTACACCCTCAGCTGCAATAATCCCAATAGCAATAGGGAGGTCAAAAGATGAGCCTTCTTTTTTCAAATCAGCCGGTGCAAGATTCACTGTTATCTGCTTCAGGGGAAAGTTAAATCCTATATTCTTGAGTGCAGCCCTTACCCTGTCTTTCGATTCCTTGACAGCAGCATCAGGCAGGCCAACCATCGAGAAATGAGGAAGACCCCTTGATGTGATATCTACCTCAACCTCAACGGTGTGGGCATCAATTCCGATAATACTTGCGCTCAGGACTTTCGATAACATCTGGGTAGATTATATTTTTAAGCGCCTGCGAAATTCAATATGGTAAAATAATTATCTCAATTTTTAAGGAGATAAGATGGCGAAAGTACAGGTAAGTATAGAAGAGGAGATGAAGGTTTCCTATCTTGATTACGCCATGAGCGTAATCATCGGAAGGGCACTTCCTGAAGTCAGGGATGGGCTCAAACCTGTCCAGAGAAGGATTCTCTATGCCATGTTCAGGGAAGGTCTTCTCCCCGGGAAAAAATACTCAAAATCCGCTGGTGTAGTAGGTGAAGTCTTAAAGAAATACCATCCTCACGGTGATACAGCTGTTTACGATGCCCTTGTGAGGCTTGCCCAGGACTTCAATATGCGCTACCCCCTCATCGACGGGCAGGGAAATTTTGGCTCTGTTGATGGAGACCCGCCAGCCGCTTACAGATATACAGAGGCAAGGGTTGCAGCCCTTGCAGTAGAACTTCTCTCAGACATTGACAAAGATACGGTTGATTTTATCCCAAATTTTGATGAGACAACAGAAGAACCCATTGTCTTACCATCAAGGATTCCGAATTTAATCATAAACGGTTCCTCAGGCATCGCTGTTGGTATGGCTACAAATGTACCTCCCCATAACCTCGGAGAGATTATAGACGGGCTTGTTATGTTGCTCGAAAGCCCAGATGCAGAGGTAAGAGACCTGATGTCAGTCATAAAAGGCCCTGATTTCCCAACAGCCGGAATCATTCACGGCACAGAAGGGATCCTCCAAGCCTACAATGAAGGAAGGGGGCTTATAAAAATAAGGGCAAAGGCGAGGGTTGAGCGGGAGTACAGGGGCGGAGAAAACATCATTATTACTGAACTCCCTTATCAGGTCAATAAAGCAAGGTTAATCGAGAAGATTGCCGAACTTGTGAGAGAAAAGAAGATTACTGGAATATCCGAAATAAGAGACGAGTCCGACAGGGATGGTATAAGGGTTGTACTCGAACTGAAAAGAGGAGAGGTGGCAGAGGTTATCCTGAATAATCTTTATAAGCACACGCAGATGGAAAGTACCTTCGGTATCATTATGCTCACCCTTGTTAATGGCCAGCCCCGTATATTAGGTCTGAAGAAACTCCTGAGCCTTTTCTTACAACACAGAAAGGATGTAGTTCTCAGAAGAACCCGTTTTGAACTCAGAAAGGCTGAGGAGAGGGCTCACATCTTAGAGGGATTAAAGATAGCTCTTGACCACCTCGATGAGATCATAGCCCTTATCAGAAGGTCGAAGACTCCGGATGAGGCAAAGACTGCTTTAACAAGGAATTACCCATTATCTGAGATACAGGCACAGGCCATCCTCGATATGAAACTCCAGAGACTTACTGGCCTTGAGAGGGAAAAGATAATAAAGGAATTCGTGGATACATTGAAGGAAATAGAAAGGCTTAAGGCGATACTCGGAAGTGACGCCCTTGTTTCAAACATTATTAAAGAGGAACTCCTTGAGATCAAGAATAAATATGCAGACGAGAGAAGGACAGAGATTGCTACAGAGGTTAAGGAGATCTCTATAGAGGACCTCATAACTGATGAAGAGATGGTTATTACCCTCTCTCATCAGGGTTACATAAAAAGAAATCCCTTAAGTGCGTACAGAAGCCAAAGGCGCGGAGGGAAAGGTCTTATCGGTATGGAGACAAAAGAAGAGGACTTTGTCGAACAGCTTTTCATAGGAGCAACCCATGACTATATGCTTTTCTTCTCAAATCTCGGTCGTCTCTACTGGCTGAAGGCCTTCCAGTTACCAGAAGCAGGCAGGGCTACGAGGGGTAAGGCCCTTGTGAATCTGCTGACCCTTTCAGAAGGAGAACGGATTACAACAGCCCTTCCAGTCCGCGATTTCAAAGAAGGCTATCTCGTGATGTTCACAAAGAAGGGAATAGTTAAAAAAACAGCCCTCGAGAAATACAGTAACCCGCGTGGAAAGGGCATTATCACTGTAGCCCTTGATGATGGTGATGAATTGATTGCTGTCAGAAAAACGGATGGTAAAAGCGATCTCATCATAGGAACGCGAAACGGCCTTGCAATACGATTCAATGAAGAAGATGTGCGTGATATGGGACGTACTGCAAAGGGAGTTAAAGGAATCAGACTCTCGAAGGGAGATGAAGTTGTCTCAGCAGAGGTGGCAGAGGAAAAGACAGCCATCCTAACGGTTACAGAGAGGGGACAGGGAAAACGCTCAGCTATAGAGGACTATCCTGTTCAGGGACGTGGCGGCAAAGGCGTGATCTCGATCAAGACCACAGAAAAAGGTGGTAAGGCTGTTGGCTTGATGCAGGTAAGAGATGAAGATGAACTCGTGATGATAACAAGCTCAGGGAAGATCATAAGAACCCTCGCAAAAGAAATTTCTCTTCACGGAAGGAACACGCAGGGAGTAAGACTCATGGATGTTGAAGAAGAGGATAAGATTGTAAGCATTGCCAAAGTTGTGGAGAGGGATTAAGGACTTGATATAATCAATCGCCTCAGATGTGGAACTCAACTACGTCTTTATCTTTGAGGACGTAATTCTTTTCTACCCTTTGGCCATCAAATTTTGCAGAACCCCAGATCCTTGCATATTTCAGATTAGGTATAAAATCTTTGTGTATAGACTCCGCAAGATCGAGCACTGTCGAGCCTGATGGTATTGTGAACGGCGTAGAAAGGTCTGGATCTTTTCCCGGTGGTTTAGAATAAACCCTGATTACTCCTGAAATCTCAAATATTGCCCTTTTCAGTTCCTCGAGGGTTTCCTTTTTTAGAGCAGACACCGAAATACAGGGACAAAGATGTCCATAATGCTCTTTGAGTCTAACAAAGTTGTTTTCTGTATAAGACTGATCATTTTTGTTTGCAACAAGAAGGGCCCTTTTCAATACACCGATAGAAGTCCCTGATTCCCAAAATTGAGATTTAATAATATAAATCCTCCATCTACTAAGCTGCTCAATAAGAAGCTCTGCCTGAGTTTCAAGGTCATCGGTGTTGTCCAGGACAAGAAGAAGGGCATCTGCAATTCTGAGAATACCTGATACCCAGCCATCTGTTGATTCATTGCCTATTGGAGGGAGATCCACAAGCTGAATCTGGATATCTTCATAGGGCATCATACCCGGCAAGGGAGTGACTGTTGAAACAGGATATTCTGCTATAACCGGTGTAGCTTTCGTCAGGCTTGCAAGAATGGCAGACTTTCCAGAATTTGGGAAACCTACGAGAGCAATCTGAGCTGCACCCTCCCTTTGAATTACATAAAGATCACCCTTCCCCCCCTTTTTCGACCTCCTTAAAGTCTCTGCTTCTTTTTTAAGCTGTGAGAGTTTCCTCCTTAAGTCGCCCCTTAATTTGTCAGTCCCTTTGTGTTTTGGAATCGTGGCAATCAATTCTTCAAGGGCTATCACTTTCTCAGATGGTGTAGAAGCCTGTCTGAATCTCTTTTCAGCATCAAAATATTCTGGAGGAAGATTGGCTGGCATAGTAAAATTTTACCATA
>DASPRG010000112.1:0-11121 GCA_035624555.1 Thermodesulfovibrionales bacterium | reverse complement strand
GCAGCTGATTCGTAATCAGCTGGTCGGGAGTTCGACTCTCCCCACCGGCTCCAATAATTTTTCTTGGGCGATTAGCTCAGTGGGAGAGCGCTTCCTTCACACGGAAGAGGTCGCTGGTTCAATCCCAGCATCGCCTACCATTTAAAATCACGCACTTATTACACTCAAGGCGAGAAGCCATCTTCCTAACTTCTTTTCTTTTTTGGATTTTCTGTTTCTTTTTCTTTGAGGCTAAAAGACTCATCAGTGATGAAATGCATCAAAACAACCGGTTTCCCTTTCTTTGTTATTACTACCTCCTCTCCAGTCTCCTCAATCTCTCTTATTATCTCTGTTGCCCTAAGCCTTAATTCAGTTACTGTTAGGAATTTCATTTTTCATTGCCTTTTCAGAATAAATTGATTTTCAGAAAGGAAGGGTCAAAATTGCCTTCCTCGAGACAGAAGTTATTTATTGATATCTTAAAAGAAAAATTTAGTGCTTAAGTATCACACTGTTTCGTTCTTTTTCAAGCTGGTTAAAGTTTCTCCATGTATGCTCTATTTCCTTATCTGCAGTTGCTCCAGCAGAAAGGATTGCCGTTACTGCAATGCCAAGGATTCCACCAACTACCAACCCTAACAAGAAACAAAGCATATGCACCTCCCTTTTTTGTTATCGGGTAGCTGTTATTCCGACAAATCCCTCTCTCTTTTAAAATTACCATAATAAAGTTATAATTTACACCTTTATAAATACCATAAAAATAGTATTATTTCAAGTCTTTTTTTTACTTTTTGTAAAATTTTTGAGTCTGCAGGTTTTTTAAGGGCGTTGCACTTTCCTGATAGAGAGCTTATTCCCTTGTGTATTTCGAGTTACCTGAAAAAATATCAGAGGAAAAGGTTTATAAAAATGTATATGAAAAGGAGGGAGAATCATGGTGGGCAGTCGCAGAATCGAACTGCGGACACGAGGCTTTTCAGGCCTCTGCTCTACCGACTGAGCTAACTGCCCATGATTTTAAAACTTTACAATTTTAACTTCTTTACTGTCAAGCTTCCATTCACCCCTGTTTCGTTTCTTGAGTTTATGCAGATTACAATATAAACTATTCAGCAAGGTAACCACTGTGAATCCTGAAAACATTAGACACTTCATGAAAATGTATCTACCTGCATTCATATCAGGCCTTCTTCTTGTATTATGCTTTCCTCCCATAGACCTTTCCCCCCTTGCCTGGATAGCCCTTGTCCCTTTTCTCCTCTCTCTCTATAATAAAGAACCAAAGGAGGCCTTTCAGGCAGGCCTTTTTCTTGGTATCCCTTATTTTTTCGGAACTCAGTACTGGATATATCATTCAATAAATCATTACGGTGGGGTTCCCTTTATTGTAAGCCTTGCCATAGTTTTCGCACTCTGTCTTTACCTCAGTTTGTACACAGGTCTTTTTGCCCTTCTCTTCTCAATGAACTTCAAGTCCTTCCGTCTTCCTGCTCCTCTTTTTGCTCCCTTTCTATGGGTAGCTCTTGAGTTTCTTCGTTCCTACGTATTTACCGGTTTTCCCTGGTCGAGTATAGGATATACGCAGTATAAGTTTCTGCGTATCATCCAGATAGCCGATATTACAGGCATCTACGGAGTATCTTTCCTTGTAGTGGCTGTAAATGATGCGATTGTAGAGATGCTCCTCATAAGAAGGCGTGTCAGGGAAATGCCTCTCTTCCCATTGTCACGAACTGTGATTGGATTATCTTTCCTCCTTTTGTTTGCCTCATCAGCTTTCATATATGGACATTGGAGGCTTTCACAGGAAAGACCCGGGGTATCTTTACGGGCAAGCGTAATACAGGGAAACATTGAGCAGGACAGAAAGTGGGATCCTACATACCAGGAAGCGGTGATGCAGACTTATAGCAAGCTTTCTCTGAAGGCAATCTCTTCCTCTCCCGCTATCATTATCTGGCCTGAGACTTCTGTTCCTTTCTTCTTTGGTACTGATAGGGAAAATACAGAGAAGCTCATTGATTTCCAGAACAGGCTTGGTGCTTATCTCCTCTTCGGAAGTGTTCTTGTAAAGGAAAGGGGAGAGAAGCGAGACCTTCTTTCAAACAGTGCTATCCTTCTTGATAAAACTGGCAAGGTATCTTATGTTTATGATAAAATACATTTAGTCCCTTTTGGTGAATATGTTCCCCTGCAAAAGTTCCTTTTCTTCATAGACAAACTTGTTGTTGGTATCGGAGATTACATTCGGGGCGACCGTTATTTGACAGCAGAGACCCCAATTGGTGGATTTGCTACTTTAATATGCTATGAGGTAATATTCCCAGGACTGGTAAGAAAATTTTACTTAAAAGGTGGCGATTTTATCGTGAATATCACAAATGATGCATGGTTTGGAAAAACAACAGGTCCTTATCAACATTTCAGCATGGCAGTTTTCCGTGCAGTAGAAAACAGAAAACCCCTGATAAGGGCGGCTAACACAGGTATATCGGGCTTTATTGACAGCAATGGGAGAATACTCTCAAAGACTAATCTCTTTCAGCAGGCAGTACTCACAAACGATATAAAGACTGATCATACTAAGAGCTTTTATACAAAGTATGGTGATCTCTTTTCTTATCTCTGTATTGTTTTTTCCATACTTTTGTTGGCTGATATATTGAGTAAAGCAAGAAGGAACGTAAGGAGGTAGTATGCTCATACAGGAAGCTCTCAAAGAAGAACTTTCGATCCTCAAGGGCAAGATAGAATCCTTAAGAGGTTATCTTTGATTTACCCGGATTAATAGAAGAAATCGAAAGAATTCAAAAAGACCTGATCTCTGAGGAAATGTGGTCATTTCCCCAGAAGGCCAAAGAACTACAGAAAAGAAAATCAAGGATCGAGGATATCGTATCCCATTTCAATTCGCTTTCTGACAAACTCTTTTATTTAGAAGAATCAATACGGATTCTTGAAGAAGAAGGCGGAGATCTTTTTCTGGATGACCTGCGCAAGGAGATCAACGATCTAAAGGAAAATCTTGACTCCCTCGAAATCCAAAACCTTCTCTCCGGAGAACTTGATAAGAATAATGCCATTCTTACTATCCACCCAGGTGCAGGTGGAACTGAGAGCCAAGACTGGGCTCAGATGCTCATGAGAATGTATCTGAGATGGGCAGAAAGGCATAAGTTCAGCACTCAGATTGTTGAGCTGCAGATGGGTGAAGAGGCAGGTATTAAGAGTGCTACCATTACAATAACAGGTCCGTATGCCTATGGGCATCTCAAGGCTGAGGCAGGTGTTCACAGACTTGTTCGAATTTCACCATTTGATGCAAATAAGAGAAGACATACTTCTTTTGTAGCAGTACTGGTGTATCCTGAGGTTGAAGATGACATTGACATAGAATTAAAAGAGGATGATATAAAAATGGAGACCTTTAGGGCCTCTGGTGCAGGAGGACAGCATGTGAATAAGACATCCTCGGCTGTAAGGCTTACCCACATACCAACGGGTATTGTTGTCAGCTGTCAGAATGAACGCTCGCAGCATAAAAACAGGGCTATTGCGATAAAGGTACTGAAGGCACGTCTTTATGATATGAAACTAAGGGAGCAGGAAAAAAAGATGGAGACAATTGTGGGAGATAAGAAAGGCATTGCATGGGGAAATCAGATAAGGTCTTACATCCTGCAGCCTTACAGGGTTGTGAAAGATCACAGAACAGGGATAGAGATGGGCAATGTTGATGCTGTCCTTGATGGCTACTTGGATAAATTCATAAAGGCCTTTCTTATGAGAAAAGGCAAAAAAGAGAGTCTTTGAACTACTACTATTATTTTTATAAAGAAATAGAGAGTAGTTGTAGTAGTAAGTGTTTGTATGTTGAAAAATAAGTCCATTATAGTACCAGAAAGGTTTTTTCGTGTTCATAAAGGCGTATAAAAGACTGTTACCTTTTCGACATTTTTAAGGAGGCAATTACATAACATTGTGGCAAACAGAATAGTAACAGATTTTCTTGTCTTACCTGTTAACATGAGGTATAATTATCTACCAAACCCGCGACTTACTAACATATGTTGGCAAAATGTTAGTAACTATGTGATCTTAAATGGCTCTAGAAGATATATGGAATAATAGTCTCTCAAAGATAGAGGAAAAGGTAGGTAGTAGCATAACAGAGCTTTGGTTCAAACCTATCAAGCTCTTTCAATTGAAGGAACATCATGCTACTATAGACATCCCGAATAGATTCTTCAGAGATTGGATCGAGGAGAACTATCCTGATTTAATTGCTGAATCTCTAGGGAGTGTTCTTGGATTCCCCGTAAGCATTCTTTACAAAAGAGAAGAAAAAATAGATCCTGTTGTCAAAAAGATGGATATGAAGTTAGAGAGCCGCAGGCAGAGCCTGGCAAGAAGGGGGATATATCTCAACCCCAAATATACCTTTGAGAATTTTGTCGTGGGGCCGAGTAACCAGTTTGCACAAGCAGCAGCAAGGTCTATTTCAGAGTCGCCTGGTAGAACATACAATCCCCTCTTTATTTATGGAGGTGTAGGCCTTGGCAAGACACATCTTATAAACGCTGTCGGCAATGCTGTTATTGACAGAGATCCTAACCTTATCGTCCTCTATGTATCTTCTGAACAGTTTACGAATGAAGTAGTGTCGGCATTAAGGCATGATAAGATGGGAGAATTTAAAGATAAATACAGAAACTTGGATGTCCTTCTCTTGGATGATATACAGTTCATAGCGAACAAGACAGCGACACAGGAGGAGTTTTTTCACACCTTCAATGCCCTGTATGAAAAGCAGAAGCAGATAGTAGTCTCAAGTGACAGGCCACCGAAAGAGATCACAGCGGTTACGGACAGACTCAGATCGAGATTCACAATGGGGCTCATTGCTGATATACAACCGCCTGAGATCGAGACCAAAATTGCCATCTTACTGAAAAAGGCAGAGATGGAAAGGATAAACATCCCTGAGGATACTGCCTATTATCTTGCGTCGAAGGTAAAATCTAATATCAGGGAATTAGAGGGTTGTCTTATCCGCCTCGGTGCGCAGGCTTCATTAACAGGTAGGCCTATTGACAAAGAGATGGCGAAAAACATCCTGCGAGACCTTATTGAGGAAGACGAAAAACCTATAAACGTGGATCACATACAGAAGGTAGTCTGCGAATATTTTGGGCTCAAATTGACTGATATAAAGGCGAAGAAGAGAACAAAGGAAGTCGCCTTGCCAAGGCAGATAGCGATGTATATGACCAAACAACTCACCGATATGTCTCTGAGCGATATCGGAAAAGGCTTCGGTGGGAAGGACCATGCAACTGTTATCTATGCATGTAAGCAGGTTGAAGAGAAGAGAGCAAAGGATGAGGCATTTAACAGGATGATAGAGAACCTTATACGCAAGATAAAACCGTGAGGAGGGATTATGAGACTCAATGTGTCAAAGGATGAGATGCAGGAGAAGCTCTCAAATATTCAGAATATCGTAGAGAAAAAAAACACAATGCCCATTTTAAGCCATTTTCTTCTCGATGCAGGCAAGAAGGGATCGTATATCGTTGCTACAGATCTCGAGACAGCACTCAAAGAGCCAGTAGAGATAAAGGTTGAGGAGGAGGGGAAGGTTTGTATCCCTGCACGAAAACTTTTTGAGATAGTGCGCGAAATGGACGGAGAGTTGTTATTGGAATCAGTAGATGAGTCTCCCCCTGGCGGAGGATGGCTGAAAGTAAAAGCCGGCAAAAGCGAATTTCGGCTTGCATGTCTTCCGGCAAATGATTTCCCAGTATGGCCTGCAATGGAAGATGTAGAGGAGGTAACCGTTGATGCCACGGTATTGATGGAGATGATAGAAAGGACAATCTATTCTGCCGGAGAGAGCGATACAAGATATACCCTGAACGGTCTTCTTTTTCATACCCAACCAAATAACAAAGCACTTACCATTGTGGGAACAGACGGGCACAGGCTTGCCCTCATCACGAAACAGATGGAAGGAAAAGGGAAAGATGAGAAAAAGATTATTGTTCCCCGGAAAGCAGTTTCTGAACTGAGGAGATTCTTAAACAGGGAATCAGAGAAGACTAAAATCTTGATAGGGAAGAACCATCTGCTCTTCAGCTTAGGATTCTCTGCTGCAGGCGGTGAAGTGCAGTTTCTGACAAGACTCATAGAAGGTACATACCCGAGTTACGAAAACGTTATCCCTCAGGGAAATGAAAAAAAGGTATCTGTAAGTAAAGAGGCCTTTACAAAGGCACTCCGCAGGGTATCGGTAATGTCAAGGGAAAGGGCCAATGCTGTAAGGTTTGACTTCGGAGAATCCGCCTCAGGCGGGAGCCTCGTTATCTCATCATCAAATCCAGACCTCGGCGAGGCAAAGGAAGAGGTTGCTGTCGATTATAAAGGTGACAACCTCTCTGTAGGGTTTAATGCGAGATATCTGATAGAGGCGATGGGAGCAATGATGGCAGAGAGAGTTATCCTGGAGCTTCAGGATCCGTTAAGTCCCGTACTTGTTAAAGAGGAGGGAAGGGAAGATTATAGGTGTGTTGTTATGCCGATGAGGATATAACGAGAAGGAAGATGAAAGAAAAGGAAAACGACAACAACGAGTCATATACTGCTGAGGATATAAAGATACTGAAGGGCCTGAGTGCTGTCAGGAAAAGGCCTGCAATGTTTATAGGCTCGACAGGTCCAGAAGGACTGCATCATCTCGTGTATGAAGTAGTTGACAACAGCGTTGATGAGGCACTTGCTGGCTTCTGCAAGAACATAGATGTGATAATTCACCTCGACGGAAGTTGCACGGTGATAGATGACGGGAGGGGGATACCGACAGAACCCCATCCCGGAGACCCGGAGGGACGTTCTGCAACAGAGGTTGCCCTTACAGAATTGCATGCAGGCGGAAAGTTTGAATCAAAGGCATACAGGATATCGGGCGGGTTGCATGGAGTTGGTGTATCCGTTGTAAACGCACTTTCAGAATGGCTTGACGTAGAGATAAGGCAGAATGGAGGTGTGTATCAACAGCATTATGAAAAGGGCGAACCAAAGGGTCCTCTGAATATCGTTGGTAAAACAAAGGGAAGGGGTACAAAGGTTACCTTCAAGCCTGACCCTGAGATATTTGAAGTTTTAGATTTCAGTTATGATCTCTTAGCCCAGAGGCTGAGGGAGCTGGCATTCCTGAACAAGGGGCTCAAGATAACCCTCTTAGATGAAAGGACTGAGAAAAAAAATGTATTCCATTATAGCGGTGGGATTGTATCTTTCGTTGAGCACCTGAACAAGAACAAGACCCCCCTTCACCACAAATCCGTTTATGTGTCAGGTGAAAAAGAAGATATTATCGTTGAGATAGCCCTACAGTACAATGACGGATATGCTGAGACCGTATATACCTATGCCAACAATATCAATACAAAAGAAGGTGGAACTCATCTCATTGGCTTCAAATCAGCCCTGACCCGGACAGTAAACAGCTATGCAACCTCCTCGGGACTCCTAAAAAATGGGAAAGAGGCACTTTCAGGCGAGGACGTCAGAGAGGGATTGACAGCTGTTATCAATGTCAAGCTTCTCCATCCCCAGTTTGAAGGCCAGACAAAGATGAAACTCGGAAACAGCGAGGTAAAAGGGATCGTAGAATCAATCGTGAATGAGGGACTCGGTACCTATTTCGAAGAAAACCCATCAGTAGCAAGAAAGATTGTTGAAAAGGCTCTTCAGGCAGCGAGAGCGAGGGAGGCAGCGAGAAAGGCAAGGGAATTAACAAGAAGGAAAGGCGCCCTTGAAGACACAGGTCTGCCTGGGAAACTTGCAGACTGCTCGGAGAAGGATCCAGCCTTAAGTGAATTATTTATCGTAGAAGGAGACTCTGCAGGGGGTTCTGCAAAGCAAGGCAGAGACAGGAGAACACAAGCAATACTTCCTTTGAGGGGCAAGATACTCAATGTTGAAAAGGCGCGATTTGACAAGATGCTAAGCTCAGAGGAGATAAGGGTGCTCATAACAGCCCTGGGTACAAGCATAGGTCCTGAGGATTTTGATATATCAAAGATACGGTATCACAAAATTATTCTCATGACAGACGCTGATGTTGACGGCGCACATATCAGGACGTTGCTGCTCACCTTTTTCTACAGACAGATGTCTCAGATAATAGAAAAGGGTTATCTTTTTATTGCCCAGCCTCCCCTTTTTAAGGTGAAGAAGGGCAAGACAGAAAGATACATACAGAACGAAGCAGAAATGCAGAACATGCTCTTTGAGCTTGCCTCAGATGACCTGGAGATTTTTATAAAAGGCCAGGCTATGAAGGGGAAAGCCCTAATCCCCTATCTCAAGAGACTATCGAAATTTCAGCGTTTGAGAGAATGGTTTGAAAGGCGAAGAAGGGACCCTGAACTTCTGCAGTTTATACTTTCATTAGGCATCAATAAAGATATGCTGAAAGATAAGGCAAAGTTTGGAGAAATCCTGAGAAAGATAAAAGAAAAAGACCAGAATATCACTATAGGTGATATCCAACTTGATGAAGAACATCAGACATACGGAGTTGAGATCAGGAGACTTAATTACAAGCTCAACCTTGATATTAATTTCCTCACATCTCCTGAATTCAGAGAACTGGAAAACCTTTTCAGCATCATAAGAGATCTCGGAGAGCCTCCATATAGAATACAGACAAAAGAAGGACAAAAAGAGGTGTCCACAAGTTCGGAGCTCCTCGAGATTGTGTTTGCAACAGCGAAGAGAGGACTTACGATCCAGCGTTATAAAGGTCTCGGTGAAATGAACCCTGCACAGCTATGGGAGACCACAATGGATTCTGGGAGAAGGACACTCCTTCAGGTTAATGTCCAGGACTCTGTCCAAGCAGACGAGATCTTCACTATTCTAATGGGAGACCAGGTTGATCCAAGAAGGGATTTTATCACTACTTACGCCCTTGAGGCAAGGAATATCGATGTATAAAATGTTACAAGTTACGAGTTGCGGGTTACGAGTTTTAATTATAGTCTTGCTGATGGTATCATGCGGCAAACAGGAGGTTAAGAAGACTTCAGAAGAATCAAAAATCGCACAAGAGGCATTTAGACTTTCTGAGGTCATTAAAGATGCCTATATCAAAAATGACCGTTCGACCCTCGAGAAGAATTCCACAAAGGACGGCTATAAAGAGATTATCGAGGCCCGGAAGAGTTTTGACAGCGCTGAACTTTCATTTACTCCAAAATGGGTTGAGATAGAGGGCGCTACGGTTAATCTTCACGTCTCATGGAATGGGACATGGACAGTCAGGGGTAAAAGAATCGAAGATAGAGGCTTGGCAGTCTTTGTAATGGAAGGAAGGCCTCTGAAACTCGCCAAAGTATTACGAGCAAACCCCTTCAGACAACCTGAGTAAAAGTAATCAAACAATTCATTGAAGCTCTGTTTTGAAGTATCATGTTATTGTGTTCTTTGTCATTCCTCCGCCTGAGGCGGATAAGGAATCCTTCATATGTAGCCGCAGGCTTCAGCCTGCGAATTACGCAAGGGTTTTTATTGAGAAGATTAAGTAGAAATAAGATCGAGACGTAGTCTTGCCAAGATCACAAACCGTATAATTTTAGATCAAATTCTTTCTTAAGAACATCAAAATGCTTATCAAGAGTTAAAAGCTTTACATTATTTGATCTTGTGAGAACGGCTATGTAGCAGTCTGAAAGCCCAACACCCCTCCCTTTCTGTTTCAAAGTATAAGACAACTCGCCAGCTTTTTCCCAAACTAAAACTCTATCCAAGCCTTCTGTCCTTATGTCTGAGTTCACTGGAGGACGTTGTAAATTCCATTTTACCAGCCATGCTTTTTATCTTCTTTTTTTTCTTGGCCCGTATCTCATCCTTGATAGCTTTTATCACAGCCTCAGTCTTACTCTTTGCTTTGACCTCTGTCATAAGTTCCTCACCTAATAGATGGCAAATGACTTTTACAGTTCGTTAAATTCCTCAACGGTGAGACCTGCCTGAGTTATTAACTTACGGAGCAGTCCGGGGCCGAGTTCATCATGCTGAGGTATAGACAATGTCCACTGATATCCAGGTTTTGTCATCATTACATGAGAACCTTTCTGTCGAATAGCCATCCAACCCGCTTTCTGGAATTTCCTTACCGCTTCAGAACCGGAGCAGAGTTTTAGGGCTTTGCTCATTAAACAGCAACTTCGACAAGTTTGGAGGGATCAAAGGACTGTTTTGATTCCATTACCTCAAGCCATCCCTCGATGGCTTCCTTAATATTGGTGATAGCTTCTTCATAAGTCTTTCCCTGAGAAAGACAGCCAGGAAGCGCCGGAACTTCAGCAACATAATACCCAGCCTCATCTTTTTCAACTATTACACGCAGTTTCATAGATTCTCCTCCTAAAATCGGCCTACTGAAATTTACCATATGCGTAATCTTCTGTCAAAACAAGGATATTTCAGCATAGATACTTTTCCATCAATGGAGGCCTGTACCTGAATCGCTCCAAAGCCCCGCAGGCCGCAATTTAATAATGATTCTGTATATATAAAGTGAACAGTTATTAAATTATGGAGGAATAATTTTTCTTGACAAGCAGATAATTTTTGATTTTGAATAAATATGGCCTTCCGTAATTAAAGGGGTATCGGGCTTTAGATGTCATGTTGGTGATTCCAGGGGGGGGATAAGTGGAATCGATCTCGCACAGACAGACAGACAGACAGATTTTCTAACCTTATCAATAAAAAACAGATTCAATCAAGAGGCTTGCATTCGCAAGCCTCTTTTATTTTTGTAGGGTTGTTATGACAAAAATACTTCAAATCTTTATATCTTCCTCGAAATGGGAGAAATATTCCCCTCTTTAGCAAAGAAGGGTGAGGGGAGATTTAAATGGGAGGTGTGTTCATGAATGGGTTTAAATTATCAAGAATAGTTTTAATTTCTTTATTCATTTTTTTATGCTCTTCAGCTTTATCGTTTGGCGCCGTGCCTCAGTTGGTCAATTACCAGGGTGCGCTCACTGATGCTTCAGGAACACCTGTGCCTGATGGCCAATACAGCGTGGTCTTTAACATCTATGATGTAGCAACAGGAGG